>NZ_JBICII010000111.1:0-13865 GCF_043101865.1 Pseudomonas sp. zjy_15 | reverse complement strand
GTAGGAACTACAGAGATTCGCAGGCGCGTCCAAGGGACGGGCCAGCACACAGAATTTCTTGACGACCATAGAGCATTGGAACCACCTGATCCCATCCCGAACTCAGCAGTGAAACGATGCATCGCCGATGGTAGTGTGGGGTTTCCCCATGTGAGAGTAGGTCATCGTCAAGATTCAAACCCAAAGCCCCTGTCTGCGATGCAGACAGGGGCTTTGTCTTTTCCGGGTTTCAATATCGGTTAGAACTGATAGCTGACCGTGGCGCTCACATTGCGCTCTTCACCCATGTAGCAGTAGTTCAGGCTGGCACATGAGGTGATGTAGCTTTCATTGGTAAGGTTGTTGGCGTTCAAGCGCACATCCACACCCGTCAGACCGACCTTGCCCAGGTCATAGCCGATCGAGGCGTCGAACAGGGTGTAGGAAGGCACCTTCATGCTGTTTTCCGCATCGACCCAGCTGTACCCCACATATCGCACCCCACCGCCCAGCCGCAGGCCATCCAGTGCCCCCTGGCGGAAGTTATAGTCGGCCCACAGCGAGAGCATCTGTTTCGGCGCCTGAGTCGGCGAATTACCCTTGTTGTCCAAGTTGCCCGACACAAGGCTCGGCATTGACTTCGAATACTCGATATCGGTGAAGGTATAGCCACCCAGCAGTTTGAGGCTGTCGGTCAGTTGCACATGGGCCTCCAGCTCCAGCCCTTGCGAGCGGACTTCACCGACAGGGCGGTAGAAGTCTTCGTCAGGCTGTTTAGACGCCAAATTCTCCTGCTCGATGCGGAACACCGATGCGGTGAACAGGTTGTCGCTCCCTGGTGGCTGATATTTGATGCCAGCTTCCCACTGAGTGCCCTCCGTCGGTGCCAGCGGCCGGCCTTGCTGGTCGGACACGGTATTCGGGTTGAACGACTCCGAGTAGCTGATGTAGGGCGCAATGCCGTTCTCGAACAGGTAGAGCACTCCTGCCCGGGAGGTGAACCTGGAGCGTTGATCACTGACCTTGCTGTCGCTGTCGCGGTTCTCTTCGGACACCTTCACCCAGTCCTGGCGCAGCCCCAAGGAAAAGCGCCACTGGTCCAGCTCCACGAGATCCTGCAGGTACACACCCGTTTGTTGCAAGCGCCGCTGGTAGCGGTTCTCGCCCAGTACCTGAAGGTTGCCATTGCCGTACTGCGGATTGCCGGCATCCAGCGGGTCGACGGTGCCATAACGCCATGTCACGTCGGCTTTGCGCCGCTGGTAGTCGGCCCCCAGGAGCAAGGTGTGCTTGGCGGCCCCGGTAAAGAATTCTGCCTGCAGCATGTTATCAATGATGTACGAATGCAGACGCTCGTCGCCGCCGGTATAGGCGCGGTTTAGCATATTGCTGTCAACATCTGCCCAGCCGGCGGCGTACACCTGGTCCATCGACACGTCGGAATCCTGATAGCGAAAGTTCTGCCGCGCGGTGAACACATCATTGAAGCGGTGCTCAAACTGGTAGCTGAAGGACTGCTGAGTGCGCTCGTAGTTGTCGATGCTCGGCTCGCCTTCGAAGAAATGGTCTGACAGGCGTAAACCGTTGCGCTTGTGCAGCATGCCGTCTGCAGGGTTGCCGCCGTGGTATCCACCGTCAGGGTCGTGCTGCAAATAGGCCTGCAGCGTGAGTGAGGTGTCTTCGGTGAAGTCGACGCTGATAGCAGGGGCGATTGCGTAACGTTCTTCCTTGTTATGGTCGAACTGAGTGTCGGAAGCATCCGCCAAACCCGTCAGTCGATACGCAATGCGTTTGTCGTCATCCACAGGACCACTGAAGTCGAAGCCCACGCCACGCTGGCCCTGAGTACCTACCGTGGCCTGAACCTGATGGTAAGGGGCAAAGAGTGGCTTCTTGGTGGTCAGGGCTACCAGGCCACCTGGCGAGCTTCGCCCGTACAGTACCGAAGACGGTCCTTTGAGAATGTCGATGCGCTCAAGGAAGTATGGGTCGACCTGCATGGTGCTGTAGGTGCCGTTGTCGCCCATTGACTTGAGCCCATCGACGTAGATGTTGTCCACCGAGCCGTCGTTGAAGCCGCGCATGGCTGCATAGTCGTAGCGATGGGTGGCACCGTAGGGGTTGGTCAGTACTCCAGGCGTGTAGCGCATGGCTTGGGCTACGGTCTGAGAGCCCTGATCGTCCATCTGTTGGCGAGAAACTACCGAGACCGATTGGGATGTCTCCACCAAAGGCATGCTGGTCTTGGTCGCCACTTGGCTGTGCGTGGCGTTGTAACCCTCCATGCTGCCCAGTGCGTTGCCGAGGGAGAAACTACGAATGTCGGTGTCTGGCAATGCCAGGGCGGCGTTCTGACGTTGTGCCTGCAGCACATAGTTACGTCCCTCCTGGTTGACGGCTTCCAGCCCGCTGCCATTTAGCAACTGGCGCAGCGCCTGATCGGTAGTGTACTGCCCCTGCAATCCGTTGGAGTGCAGGCCATCGGTCAGCTGAGGTGTGCTCGACAGGGTGATGCCGGCCTGGCGAGCGATATTGTTGAGCACGTCGGTCAGTTGGCCAGCTGGTATTGCATAGTGTTGGCTCGCTTCGGCTGTGTCGGCCGCTACGGAAAGTTGCGGAGCAGTTGCCAGGCCCAAGGCGGCACCAAACAGAACAGCCCGGATGGCATGGCGCAAGTGAGCTGATTGCAGGACTGGACGAAAATCATTCGGGATGTAAGTGTGGGTTGACACCGGGCTGAGAGGCATGAAGGGTCCGTTAAAGTGTTGAGGGCAGAAAGTGTCGCTTACTGTCCTAGCCGGACCTGGATTCAAAACCCGCCAAAAATCGATAACGCCTTATCAGGTCATGCTCTCCACATGCACCCACCAGCGTGTACGTCGACGAAGTCGTACGGGCAGCGTCTGCGGCAGCAGCCGAAGCAGTTGATCCGGATCTTCGAGCCGGAATACCCCTGACAGGCGCAGGTCGGCAATCTCATTGCTGCAGCCCAGGTAACCATGGCGATAGCGGCTGATCTGTGCGAGGAAGTTGGAGAGGCGCATGTCCTGAGTGACGATCAACCCTTCAGTCCAGGCCATCGCATCCATGTCCATGTGTGCGAGCCGGTGCGCACCTTGAGCATCCACGCGCCAGTTCTGGCCATTTTCGATCCACTGCAGTTGGCCACTACCAGGCTGGTGTATCGCCACTCTGCCGTGGCTGACGCTGACACGTGTGCAGTCACTATCCTGGTAGGCCACAAAGCGACCTTCGAAGCCTTCAAGCAGCGCGTCGCGGGTTTGTAGCAGCAGGGGATGCCGGGGGGTGCAGCTGATCATCAATTCCCCATGCTTCAGGCGAACCAGACGCTGTTGATCATGGAAGGCCAAGTCCACGGCACTGCAGGTATTGAGTTGCATCAGTGAGCCATCGGGCAGGGTGAAGACGCGCCGCTCGCCCGTGCCGGTGGCGTAGTCTGAGGCCCAGGCACTGACAGTATCGAGATCTTTGGCCAGCCAGCTCGCCGATCCTGCCATGACAATGCCGCCAAGCAGCTTCAGTGCCTGCCGGCGACGCAGGCGCTGCTGGCTGGTTTCCAGTGTCTGCAATGCCAGCCCGGCACCGGGGATAGCGCGCAGGTCAAGGTCCTGATGAAGGTGAACCACACGCTGCCAGGCCTGTTCGTTTTCGTGGTGGATGCTGCGCCATTGCGCGCACTGTTGTTGCAGAGCCGGATCGTGTCCGCTTTCACGCAGCCGCAACATCCACTGAATGGCTTGCCTGACCGTTTTTGTATCAGGGCGTGCGACGATCATGGATTCAGCAGTCGTCTTCATAGCGCAGCACGTAGCAGTGATAGAGCGCATCGGCGATGTAGCGCTCAACGGTGCGCACGGAGATCCCCATCTGTTCGGCGATGGTCTGATGCTTCAGCCCCTCGCATTGAGCCAGCAGGAATGCGCGACGTACCTTGGGTTTGAGGCCGTCGAGCATGCGTGCGATGCGCTCAAGCAATTCCAGCAGCAGCTCGCGGGTCTCGACTGAGGGGACCAGTGCTTCCGGCACATGGGCCAAAGCCTCCAGGTAGGCCTTGTGCAGTTCCTCGCGGCGCCAATGATCGATCACCAGCCCACGCGCTACCGTGCGCAGGAAGGCCCTGGGTGCATTCAGCTGCAATTGTTCACGACGCTGTAGCAAGCGTACGAAGGTATCCTGGGCCAGGTCAGCTGCATCGGCTGTGTTGCCGAGCTTGCTACGCAGCCAGGTATGCAACCAGCCGTGGTGGTCACTGTAGAGCGTTTGCACGGAATCGTTGCTGGGCATGGAGGAGGGCGCCGGCATCAATGGACGTTAATGATAATTAGTCTCATTGTTGGCGGAGCAAGATTAATTTGCAACCCATCAGTTCGCGCGTAAAGCCGGTAACGGGCTAACGCCCCAATTGCGTATCCAGGTAATTGCGGATCACCCGCGCCCCGCCATTGAGGTGCCGTTCCAGCACTGCTACCGCTTCGTCCACCAGCTTGTCGCTGGCCGCATCTACCAGTGCGTTGTGATCGTCCTGAGTCAGCTTGCCCAGGCCCATGGACGAAAGATGGAAACGCAGGAAGCGTTCTTCCTCGTTCAGTTCGTTCTCGATAAGGCGCAGTAGTTTCTTGTTCGGCGCCTTGCTGTACAGCGCCATGTGGAACAGGCGGTTGAGGCGGCCAATTTCGGCGTGGCTGGTCTCGCTCTCCAGTTGCTCGATATACCCGCGGGCGCTGGCAATGTCGCTGGCATCAAGCAGCGGGATAGACTGGCGCAACGCCTCGCTCTCGAGCAGTACGCGAAGGGCATAGGTGTCCACTGCATCCTCGCCGATCAGCGGTGCAACTACGGCACCCTTGTGCATCTCCACTTTCAGCAGGGACTGCGCTTCGAGCTGGCGCAGAGCTTCGCGCACGGGCATGCGACTGACGCCGTACAAGGTGGCGAGCTCTTGTTGGCGAATTGCAGTACCAGGTGGCAAGCGACCATCGAGAATGGCGCTGCGCAGGCGTTCTTCGATCACGCCACGGGCCTGGTGCGGCAACAATTGCTCGCTGGCCAGCACATTGCTCAATTTGATTTTCTTGGCCACGCGACGCCTGCCTCAACGATGACTATATTGGATCCAATAACGCTAGTAATAGCTTGTGAGGGTGTCAAACCTGCACCCACACTGGTACGGGCGCCCCAAAAGCGCGGCTATGGTGGAGTAAGTCGCACGTCAAAGGAAGCGACCTATAGAAAGATGTAAGCAGAAAGTATAGGCGGGCTGACAGCCGGGTGCGTGATTGCAGGGTGCCATTGTCTTTTGCTGTGGCAAGCCCCAACATCGCTGCTTTCGACTGGTCTGAACAGGGCTTCGCAGTGGCGATATCCTGGTTGCTCAAAACCGTTGTGCGATATGTCGGCTTTGCCGCGCTGCTGGGCAGTCTTCTGCTGGGCGGCTTGCATGCGGATTGGGATTTCTCCCAGATCAGCCGCAAGTCGCAGGCCCTGTACGGCCCACTGGGCGTCGGGAAGGGCCGCATTGATGCCTGGCAGAACCTGATGGCCACGCAGAAGCAGGGTACCGAGCTTGAACGGTTGCAAGTGGTCAACCGCTTCTTCAACCAGCAATTGCGTTATGTCGAGGATATCGATCTGTGGCATGAGGTCGACTACTGGGCCACACCTGTGCAGGCACTGATCAAAGGTGCAGGGGACTGCGAGGATTACGCTATCGCCAAATATTTCAGCCTTCGGCGCATGGGAATCCCCAGCGAAAAACTGCGCATCACCTACGTCAAGGCGCTGCGGCAGAACCGGGCACACATGGTCCTGACCTATTATTCAAGCCCACAGGCCCAGCCTTTGGTGCTGGACAGTCTGATGGATGCCATCAAGCCGGCAAGCCAGCGTATCGACCTGCTGCCGGTGTACGCCTTCAATGGTGAAGGGTTGTGGCTGACAGGCGCGGCAGGGAACAAGAAGGTTGGTGATACCAAGCGGCTGTCACGCTGGCAGGATTTGTTGAAGAAAATGCAGGCCGAAGGGTTCCCGGCCGAGCCGGTTTACTGAAGGAGCACAGATGTCACTGTTCAAACAATTGCTGTTGGCCATTTGCCTGTTCCTGGTGGTCGCCTTCAGTGGCAGTTTCATGGTCAGCCTGGAAAGCTCGCGCAGCCAGTACGTCAACCAGTTGCGCTCGCACGCCCAGGATGCGGCCACTGCGCTGGCGCTTTCCCTGACACCGAATATCGACGACCCAGCGATGGTCGAGCTGATGGTCAGTTCGATTTTCGACAGTGGCTACTATGCAAGCATCAAGGTCGTCGACCTAGGGTCCAACGCCGTGCTGGTGGAGCGTCACGCCGAACCAGACCCTGGCGGTGTCCCGCGTTGGTTCGTGCGCTTGATCGGCCTCGAGGCCGCCGGCGGCGATGCAATCGTCAGTCGTGGCTGGCAACAGGCCGCGCGCGTTGAAGTGATCAGCCACCCGATGTTCGCCCTTGCCAAGCTTTGGCAAAGTGCCTTGGGCAGTCTGGGTTGGTTGCTGTTGTGCGGTGCGGCCAGTGCCGTGCTCGGTGCGTTACTGTTGCGCCGCCAGTTGAGGCCACTGGACTACATGGTCGAGCAATCCCACGCCATTGCCCGCCGCGAATTCCTTAGCCTGCCAGAATTGCCACGCACGCCGGAGCTACGCCGCGTGGTGCAAGCAATGAACCAGATGGTCGAGAAGCTCAAAGCCCTGTTCACCGAGCAGGCCGAGCGCAGTGAGCGGCTGCGGGCGGAGTCCTATCAGGACAGCCTGACCGGGCTGTCGAACCGCCGCTATTTCGAAATGCAGCTGAATACTCGGGTAAGCAACCTGGAAGACGCGCGCGCCGGCTACCTGCTTTTGTTGCGGGTTCAAGGCCTGGCCGGCCTTAACGCCCGCCTTGGCGGCCAGCGTACTGACCAGTTGTTGCAAGCGGTAGGTGAACAGCTGCGCCGTACTTGTGCCAGCTACCCGGAAACCAACGACCTTATTTCCCGCAGCCGCGGCGGCGAGTTTGCAGTGCTGGCGCCGGGCATGGTGCATGAGGAGGCAGTTCAGCTTGCCCAGGCTCTGGAGGCAACGTTGCAGAGCCTGCACGAAACGGGTGCCAGTGATATCGACCCGGTGGCATGCATAGGCCTGGCGCCATTCAGCCCTGGTGATTCACCGCAGGCGTTGCTGAAGCTCGCCGACGAGGCTCTGGCCCGCGCTGAGAACCAGCCAACGCCGGGTTGGGTATGCCTTGAGCAAGGTGTTGCCGCGGTTGCTGCTGACAGCCAGCATGCCTGGCACGAGCGGCTCGATCAGGCGTTCATCAATGGGCATTTCGAGCTGTTCTTCCAGCCCGTGATGGATTGCGCTTCCACGCAACGGGTACTGCACCACAAAGTTATTTCGCGTTTGCGGGATGGCCAGGGCGAGGCTTTGCCGGCGGGCCGCTTCCTGCCTTGGCTGGAGCGCTTCGGCTGGATGCCGCGGCTTGATGTGCTGGTGCTGGAGAAAGTGTTGGCGCACCTGCGAGGGCATGACCAGGTACTGGCGTTGAATCTGTCCGCCGCCACCCTGGCTGACCCCAAGGCGCTTCAGCGCGTTTTCGAGCTGCTGGGCCAGAACGCCGGGCTCGGCCCGCGACTGGTTTTTGAAATTGGCGAGGAGCAGTTGCCTGAGCAGGTAGCATTGGAGCAACTTACCCGGCGCTTGCATGGGCTTGGCTTCGGGTTGGCGTTGCAACGCTTTGGTGGGCGCTTCAGCATGATTGGCAACCTTGCGCACCTGGGCTTGGCGTACCTGAAGATTGACGGCAGTTACATCCGCAACATCGATCATGAGCAGCACAAGCGGCTGTTCATCGAAGCGATCCAGCGAGCGGCGCACAGCATTGATCTGCCGCTGATTGCCGAGCGAGTCGAGACGGAAGGGGAGCGGTTGGTGTTGCAGGAGATGGGAGTAGGCGGGATTCAGGGGCAACTGGTAGGTGAGCCTGCGCCCTGGCGCTGAACGGCTTTTTGCGCCCCGCCTTAGAAGCGATCTAGAGCCGGAAAAGGGCCGCGGAGCGGCCCCGGGGTTCACGTAGCGATGCACGGGGCCACTTGTGCAGCCCCGTCGTGACACAAGGCCGCTCCTGCAGCAATGGCGAAACCAGCAGGCCGGCTATCACCGCTCGCGCAGGGCTTCCGAGCGCGCCTTCATGATCGGCTTGAGCAGGTAGCTCATGATGGTCTTCTTGCCTGTCATGATATCTACCGTCGCCACCATTCCCGGAATGATCAGCAGTGGCTTCTCGTCAGTCCCCAGGTGGCTGCGATCAGTGCGCAGCTTGATCAGGTAATACGTAGTCTTCTTGTCTTCATCGGTAATGGTGTCGGCGCCAATCTGCTCCAGCTTGGCCTTGAGCCCACCGTAGATGGTGTAGTCATACGCGGTGAACTTGACCGTCGCTTCCTGGCCAGGGTGCAGGAAGGCGATGTCTTTGGGCAGGATCTTCGCCTCGATGACCAGCGTGTCGTCCAGTGGCACGACTTCGATGATATCGCTACCTGGCTGGATTACCCCGCCAATGGTGTTCACCAGCAGTTGCTTGACGATACCCCGCACGGGCGAAGTGACCAGTGTGCGGTGCACCCGGTCGTCCAGCGCCTTGCTGGTGGCGGTAGCCTTGTTCAGTTCGGTGCGTGCCTCGTTAAGCTGGGTCAGGGCTTCACTTCGGAACTTGCCGCGAGTCTCTTCGATCTTGCTTTGCACCTCGCGGATGGCCGCCTCTGCGCGCGGGATCGCCAGCGCAGTGGAATCCAGCTGACCGCGGTTTTCCACTTCGGCGCGGCGCAGGCGCAGCACTTCAACCTGGGAAATCGCGCCGGTTGCTACCAGCGGTTCGGACATACTGATTTCCTTGCGCAGCAGCGCAAGGCTGTTGGCATACTGGGTGCGCTTGGAGCTGTATTCGCGCAGTTCCTGCTGGCGTTGGACCAACTGCTCTTGCAGGCCGCCAATTTCGTCTTGCAGTTGCTGGCGCCGGCTCTGGTACAGCGACTCTTCATTGGCCGCCTGGTTTGGCGCGGCTTTACGCAGCTTTTCGTCGATTACCAACGGGATGTCCTGGACCTCGGCACTCAAACGTTCGACCCGCAGGGCCATGGCCAGGCGGTCGGCCTCGGTTTCACCTACGTTGGAGGCGAAGCGGGTTTCATCCAGGCGCAGCAATGGCTGGCCCACTTCGACGATCTGCCCCTCCTTGGCGAAGATTTCGGCGACGATGCCGCCCTCCAGGTTCTGGATCTTCTGCACCTTGGAAGACGGAATGGCCTTGCCTTCACCCCGCGTAACTTCGTCGATTTGCGCAACGCTGGCCCATACGATCAAGAACACGAAGAACAGGATCACGCCCCAGATGGTCAGCCGAACCACCCGCGGCGCATCTTCGATCAGGGCTTTGTTTACCTCTGGCAGCGGCTGGCCGCCAAGCGAGTCGCTGCCTTTGAAATAGCGCCGCAGGCCGTCCTTGAACTGCCCCATATCCAGCTTATGCAACACTGATCTGCCCCTTCTTCAGTGCATCCATGACCGCGGCTTTCGGGCCGTCGGCGACAATCTGCCCGCGATCGATCACGATCAGCCTGTCTACCAACGACAGCAAAGAGGCACGGTGCGTGACCAGCAGTACTGTCTTGCCCTCCACCACCGCGTGCAGGCGCTGCTTGAGGCGTTCTTCACCGGTGTTGTCCATGGCGCTGGTCGGCTCGTCCAGCAGCAGGATCTGCGGGTTGAGCAGCAGCGCACGGCCCAAGGCGACGTTCTGCCGCTGGCCGCCGGACAGGTTCTGCCCGCGTTCACCCACCTGCAGCTCGTAGCCGTCGGGGTGCAGTCGGGCAAATTCATGTACGCCCGCCAGTTCAGCGGCCTGCAGGATCAGTTCGTCCTCGATGTAGCGGGCGCCGCTGACCAGGTTGTCACGCAAGGTGCCGGCGAGCAGCTGGATGTCCTGTGGGACGTAGCCGATGTTGTGACGCAGTTCGCTGACATCGATCTGGCGAATGTCTACTCCGTCGACCAACAGCGAGCCACCATCGGCCTCGTAGAGGCCGACGATGAGCTTGGCCAGCGAGCTCTTTCCCGAGCCGCTGCGGCCGATGATGCCGACCTTCTCGCCGGGGCGGATGGTCAGGTTGATATTCTTCAGGGCCAGGTTCTGCTGGTTCGGATATGTGAAGTCGACTCCGCGGAACTCGACGCTGCCCTGTAGCACCTTGCGGCTCAGCGGGCGTTCTTCGAAGTTGCGCTCTTGCGGCAGATCCATCATGTGGTCGGTGGAAACCATGGTCACCTTGGCTTGCTGGTAGCGGGCGAGCAGGCCGTTGAGCTGGCCCAATGGGCCGAGGGCGCGGCCGCTGAGCATGTAGCAAGCCACCAGGCCGCCCATGCTTAGGTTGCCGTCGATGATCAGGTACACGCCGACGCAGATCATTGCCACGCCTGCCAGTTGCTGAATCAGCAGGGTGATGTTCATCGCCAGGCTCGACAGCACTTTCACCCGCAGTTCCAGCCGGCTCAGGGTGCCGAGAGTTTGCTCCCACATGTACTGGCGTTCGCTTTCGGCGTTGTTGACCTTCACCGCATCCAGACCCGCCAGGGTTTCGATCAGGCTGGACTGGCGCTCTGACGCCAGAGCCATGGTCCGCTCCATGGTCGCCATCAGTGGCCGCTGCAGGGCGTAGCCGATGCCCAGAGCCAGCGGGAAGGCGATGACCGGTATCCACACCAGGTGTCCGCCAATGATGGCGATGACGACCAAAATCAGGATGGTAAAGGGCAGGTCGATCAGGCTGGTCAGGGTCAGCGAGGCGAGGAAGTCGCGCAGGCCCTGGAACTCGTGAATGTTCTGGGCAAAGCTGCCGACCCGTGCCGGTCGGTACTTCATCGACATGCCGACGATACGTTCAAACAGCGTTGCCGAGATGATCAGGTCGGTCTTCTTGCCGGCCAGGTCCAGGCACAGGCCACGCAGGCCTTTGAGGATCAGGTCGAAGATGTACGCGCCGGCGATACCGATGGCCAGTACCCAGAGCGTCGAGGTGGCCTGGTTTGGCACCACCCGGTCATACACATTCATCACGAACAGCGGCGCGGCCAAGGCGATCAGGTTGATCACCAGGCTGGCGGCGATGGCGTCGATATACAACCACTTGCTGCGCAGCAGGGTGTCGCGGAACCACGACTTCGCACGTGGGATGAGGTTGCCATGGTTTACATCGAACTTGTGCTGCGGCTGCGCGAAGAACACTCGGCCGCTGTAGTCGCTTAGCAGTGCTTCGCGGCTGACGTGTACCTCGCCACCGTCGCTCTCGCTGAGTAGCAGGCGCGCGGTGTCGTCGTTCTCCCAGCCGAGCAGCACGGCGCTGCGGCCCTCCTTCAGCAACAGCATGGCCGGCATGGCGATACTCGGGATCTGCTCCAGCTTTCGCTGAAGCACGCGCCCCTGCAGGCCGGCCCGGGCCGCGGCGCGGGGCAGCAGTTCCGGGTTCAGGCGCTGGGCGGGTAGCGGTAGGCCAGTTGTCAGCATGACCCGGCTGGCGGGCTTTTGATGCAGGACACACAGGCTCAACAGACTATCCAGCAGCGGATCGTCATGCTGACTGCGTGGATCGTGGCTGAGTTGGACTCGACTGACTTCGGATTCCACGCGGCGCTCTCTTCATCCTTGTGGTGGGTGGGGTGGGTGTGCCGTCGTTAAGGTCAGACCGGCTTACCCTGGCTCTCTTTGGTGCTGTAAAGCTGTGCTGATATGGGCTATCACGCCCTGGTGCTTGAGCAGCTGCCAATGTTCGCCTTGAATCGGTGTTGAGTAAACAATTCTACGTGCTTCATTTTCACCAGACGTAGTGGAGCAATGATTGTTTCATTTTTGGTCCAGCCATCATCCGCTTGTTGCAGCATAGCTTGCCACCCAACCAAGGGATGCAAGGGCCTTGGGCTCCAGCTTAGTCATTGTCATTAAACAGGCGTTGGTTTATTGGCGCATGCCTGTAGCTTGTTAGTCAAAATTCATCTATAGAAAGCAGATCCATTGCCTTCTAGCATTCAATATTCGCGAGCGCTTTCCCATGAGCGGGATGCAAGTATTTGCGCACTCGTACGTCATGTCTTTGATTTGCGACAAATCGCTGCTCGTGGCTCGTGCAGAGTTGAAAGCCTGGTGTGCCTCAGCGAGCACACGCTCTCGGCTCTGGCCGGTTATCGGCCTCTGCGGGTCGCATTCCGGCAAGGTTTGTGCTTATTCGGCAGTCAGTGTCCGGGTCATTGACAGTGATCTGGATATTGACGCCAGTAACGCTGACATTGCCGAGGTAAGACAACCGCGCCGCATGATTTATGGCTACTGAGGTGTATGAAAAACTGCTGGGGCTGACGGCTTAACACGTTTTAGATGACGTAAGACATTTGTCCTTGGGAAACGCTTGGCTAAGGTACAAATATCAATGTGACATTACATTGCCGATTGTTTAGGATGGCATGTATAAGGTCAATAGTTTGGCAGTCAAGCAATTCCAAAAAGTTATAGACGGAATATTGACGTCAAAAACGTCAAGAGATCATCGACATAGTTCCGCCTGAAGTGGCTACCAAGCGCCGCTCTGGCAGGGAAGTACCCATCGGGTCACACGGAGAGTCCAATGAGCAGCGTTGTAGCCATCGTCAAAAGCATTGTCGGCCAGGTTATTGCGGTATCCCCAGAGGGCATCCGGCGTGTACTTATCGAAGGTGACCGTCTATTGACCGGTGAAGAAGTGCTCACCGGTCCTGGTGGCGCAGTGACTCTGGAGCTGGCTGATGGCCGTATGCTCGATCTGGGCCGTGACAGCCAATGGAGCGCCGATGCGCCTGACAGCAGTACTGACCTGAGCCAGGCGGCAGCCCAGGCCGCGCCTTCGGTGGAAGAGCTGCAGCAGGCTATTGCTGCTGGTGTTGACCCGACTACTGAACTTGAAGCTACCGCCGCTGGCCCGTCAGCAGCGGGCGGTGGTGCGCTGGGCGGTGGCCACAGCTTCGTGATGCTCGAAGAAACGGCTGGCCGAGTTGACCCGACGGTTGGTTTCCCGACGGATGGGCTGGGCTTTGCGGGCGTACTCGATAACGAAGAAGTGGGCCTGCTGGACACGAACGGCAACAACCTGGTGACCACACCGACGACGGATACCAACGTCGCTACTGATCTGATTCTTGGCGCAACCCCTTCTATCAGTGAAGCGGGTGGCGTAATCGTTTATACCGCCACCGTTGGTCAGGCACCGACCACCAACCTGGTAATTACTCTGTCCAACGGTGCCGTGATCGTCATTCCGGCCGGGCAGACCAGTGGTAGCGTCAACGTCGTAGTTCCGGCAAACGATACCCCCTACATCGACGGGGGGCAGATTTCGGCGACCGTGACAGGTAGTGCCGGTGGTGGCGGGCTGGCGGTGACATTGCCGCAAACGCCAGCGGTTACCCAAGTGACCGATACCCTCGACAATACCACCGCAACCCTGACTGCTTCGCCAAGCGTGACCGAAGGCGGCGTGATCACCTACACCGTGACCCTGAGCAACCCTGCCCAGACTCCGGTGACCGTGACCCTGTCCAACGGCCAGGTCATCACCGTTGAAGCGGGCAAGACCCAAGGCAGCGTCGACTTCCAGACCCCGGCCAATGACGTCTACAACAACGGTTCGACTGTCAGTGTCACGATCGAGAACGCCACGGGCGGCAACTTCGAACAACTGACCCCGAACCCGACGCCGGCTCAGACCACGATCAACGACTCGGTCGATGCCACCACTGCAACCCTGACCGCCTCGCCAAGCGTGACCGAAGGCGGCGTGATCAC
>NZ_JBICII010000110.1:0-295 GCF_043101865.1 Pseudomonas sp. zjy_15 | reverse complement strand
TTCGCTCGCCACTACTAAGGGAATCTCGGTTGATTTCTTTTCCTCAGGGTACTTAGATGTTTCAGTTCCCCTGGTTCGCCTCTTGCACCTATGTATTCAGTACAAGATACTCAGCTTATGCTGAGTGGGTTCCCCCATTCAGAGATCTCTGGATCACAGTCTGTTTGCCGACTCCCCAAAGCTTATCGCAGGCTACCACGTCTTTCATCGCCTCTGACTGCCAAGGCATCCACCGTATGCGCTTCTTCACTTGACCATATAACCCCAAGCAATCTGGTTATACTGTGAAGACGAC
>NZ_JBICII010000010.1:0-27696 GCF_043101865.1 Pseudomonas sp. zjy_15 | reverse complement strand
CTGATCGGTGGTGGCCACACATCAGGGGTTGGCCACAGGCCTTCGTAGGAGCGGGTTTACCCGCGAAGGATGCAACACGGTGCATGGGAAGTTCGTTCATCCAACCGCAAATTCAACTGTTCCAGTGCACTGCCGATGAAGTGAGGGCACAATGCCATTATTGATCTGCCGGGTTGGAGATTACCCTTGTTTCGTCTTAACGCTGTTCGCGCTAGCCACTTCCTGCCGTCGCTGTTCTTGTTGCTGGCAGGGCTCGCCGCAGCCTATGTGAGAGACCTCAGCGTCTTTTTCACATCGCTGTTCAATGTCCTGCCTACCTTGGTTCTACTGCTGGGCGGCGCCTACTGCGCGGTTTACCGCCGCCAGCGTGAGCTGTTTCTGATGCTGACGGTGTACATCGCCTACTTCCTGCTCGATACCCAGACCGACTTCTACCGTGACCATGGCCGCGTGCGTGAGGACGCAGCGGTGATCTTCCACCTGGTCTGCCTGCTGCTGCCGGCGCTGTTCGGGCTGTATGGCGCCTGGCAGGAGCGTACGCACCTGCTGCAGGACCTGGTCGCCCGCGGTGCCGTGCTGTTTGCCGTGGGCAGTGTGGCGGTGGCCCTCCAGCAAAGCTACCCCGAGGCGTTGCTGACCTGGTTGGCGGAGATCCGCTGGCCGGCTTTGCATGGTCACTGGATGAGCCTGATCCAGATGGTCTACCCACTGTTCCTTGGTGTGTTCATTCTGCTGGTGGTGCAGTACCTGCGTGCACCCCGGCCGCTGCACGCCGCGCAGTTGATCGGCCTGCTGGGCATTTTCTGGATGCTGCCGCAAACCTTCATCCTGCCGTTTACCCTGAACATCATGTGCAGCCAGGTAATGCTGATGATCGCCGCAGCAGTGGCGCACGAGGCTTATCAGATGGCTTTCCGTGACGAGCTGACTGGCCTGCCGGGGCGCCGTGCGCTGAACGAGCGCATGCAGCGCCTGGGGCGTAACTATGTCATCGCCATGACCGATGTCGACCACTTCAAGAAATTCAACGACACCCACGGCCACGATGTCGGTGATCAGGTGCTGCGGTTGGTCGCCAGCCGCTTGTCCAAGGTCACCGGCGGTGGCCGCGCCTACCGTTATGGTGGGGAAGAGTTCGCCCTGGTGTTCGCCGGCAAGACCGCCGAGGAATGCGTGCCGCATGTGGAGGCTGTGCGTGAAGTAATCGCTAATTACGTGATGCACCTGCGCGACCAGCACAACCGCCCGCAGGACGATACCGCCGGCCGCCAGCGCCGCGCTGGCAGCGGCGGCGGCACGGTTTCGGTCACCATCAGCATTGGTGTGGCCGAGCGCCAGGCGGATCATCGCAACCCCGAGGCGGTACTGAAATCCGCCGACCAGGCGCTTTACAGCGCCAAAGGTGCGGGGCGCAATTGTGTCATGGTGCATGGGCGACAATCACCGCGTGGGGCAGTGCGTACGGCGTGACCGAGTGAGACTATACAGTCGATTGATGACCCTATGTCTCGCAAAAGTTGTTCGGTTACACTGCCAGTAACCCCAGTGTCGCGGTTCCCCGAGACCGCCCCGACCCGACTAGCGAGAGGTTGTCATGGCTGACTATAAAGCGCCCCTGCGCGACATGCGCTTCGTACTGAATGAAGTCTTCAACGTGGCCGAGCAGTGGACGCAGTTGCCCGGTCTGGCCGAGGTTGTCGATGCCGACACGGCCATGGCCGTGCTGGAAGAAGCCGGCAAGGTCACCGCCAAGACCATTGCGCCGCTCAGCCGCGCCGCCGACGAAGAGGGCTGCCACTGGGACAACGGTGTGGTGCGCACCCCAGCCGGTTTCATCGAGGCCTACAACACCTACGCCGAAGGCGGCTGGGTGGGCGTGGGCGGTGACCCGCTGTTCGGCGGTATGGGTATGCCCAAGGCCATCTCGGCCCAGGTCGAGGAAATGGTCAACGCGTCCAGCCTGGCCTTCGGCCTGTACCCGATGCTGACCGCCGGCGCCTGCCTGTCGATCAACGCCCACGCCAGCGAGGCCTTGAAGGCAAAATACCTTCCGAACATGTATGCCGGCGTTTGGGCCGGTTCCATGTGCCTGACCGAGCCACATGCCGGCACCGACTTGGGCATCATCCGTACCAAGGCCGAGCCCCAGGCTGACGGCAGCTACAAGGTCAGCGGCACCAAGATCTTCATCACCGGCGGTGAACACGACCTGACCGAGAACATCATCCATCTGGTTTTGGCCAAGTTGCCGGATGCACCGGCGGGGCCGAAAGGGATTTCGCTGTTCCTGGTGCCGAAGTTCCTGGTCAATGAAGACGGTAGCCTCGGTGCGCGGAACCCGGCCAATTGCGGCTCGATCGAGCACAAAATGGGCATCCAGGCCTCGGCTACCTGTGTGATGAACTTCGACGAAGCTGTCGGCTACATCGTCGGTGAGCCGAACAAAGGCCTGGCGGCCATGTTCACCATGATGAACTACGAGCGCCTGGGCGTCGGCATTCAAGGCCTGGCGTCGGCCGAGCGCTCCTACCAGAACGCCGTGGAGTACGCCCGCGATCGCCTGCAAAGCCGTGCCCCGACTGGCCCGCAAGCCAAGGACAAGGCTGCCGACCCGATCATCGTCCACCCGGACGTGCGTCGCATGCTGTTGACCATGAAGGCGCTGATCGAGGGTGGCCGCGCCTTCTCCACTTACGTGGCCATGCAACTGGACAGTGCCAAGTACAGCGAAGACGCCAGCGTGCGCAAACGCAGCGAAGAGTTGGTGGCACTGCTGACGCCGGTGGCCAAGGCCTTCCTCACCGACCTGGGCCTGGAGTGCGCAGTGCACGGCCAGCAAGTATTTGGCGGGCATGGCTACATTCGTGAATGGGGGCAGGAGCAGTTGGTGCGCGATGTGCGCATTACCCAGATCTACGAGGGTACCAATGGCATCCAGGCCCTCGATCTGATGGGGCGTAAAGTGGTGGCCAGCGGCGGGGCATACTACAAGCTGTTCTCTGATGAGATCCGCCAGTTCATTACCCGTGCAGGCAGCGAACTGGACGAATTCACCACGCCACTGGGTGCTTCGCTCGATCAGCTCGATGGGCTGACCGAGTGGGTATTGCAGCAGGCCAAGGGCAACCCGAATGAAATTGGTGCGGCTTCGGTCGAGTACCTGCATGCCTTCGGCTATGTTGCCTATGGCTATATGTGGGCACTGATGGCGCGGGCGGCGCAGGCGGGTGAGGGAGATGCGGCGTTCTATTCGGGCAAGCTGGGTACGGCGCGGTTCTACTTTGCGCGGTTGCTGCCACGGGTGGATTCGCTGGTGGCTTCGGTGAAGGCGGGAAGTGAGTCGCTTTACCTGCTGGATGCCGAGCAGTTCTGATCGTTTTTTGGGGCCGCGAAGCGGCCCCAGCCATGACATATCTGTGGATGAATCTCCTGTGTAAGCTTTTTCCTACACGACGTGGTGACTTTTCACCACTGTTCTAAGATTGGATCCACGGTTAATCTTTACCACATGGACGTTGCGCAGGAAGCGCAAAGGACAGATCAAGGACGACGACGAAGGACCACCTGCCAGGATGGCGGGGCGATACGGATGTCACAGGGAAACAGTCTGGAAAACCCCGCTTCGGCGGGGTTTTCTTTGCGTGCGTGTTTTTCAGGCCAGCACATCCCGCGGTGATGCCCCCAACAGGCGGGCGTCCGTCTCTTCCTCCAGCAACGTGCGCAGCAGCTCTACAGAGGCCTGCTGGCGCTGGGCATCGCGAAATACCAGGCCAACCTTCAACGGCACGCGCGGCTCGCTCAACGGCTTCCACAGCAGCCCTTGGTCATCTTCGGCGGCCTCCTTGGCGCGCCCTGGAAGAATAGTGGCCAGCGCCGTGTGCGCGAGGCTATCGAGAATCCCTGCCATATTGTTCATCTCTGCCTGCACCTGCGGCCGTCGGCCCTGGCTGGCCAACTGCGCCTGCCAGATCTGGCGGATCTGGAACTCCTCGCCCAGCATCAGCATGGGCAACTCGGCGGCCTGGCGGATGGACACCTTCTTGAAGTCCTTCAGCGGGTGGGTATCGGGTATGACCAGTTGCAGCTCATCTTCGTACAACAGCAGGCCATGCAGCCCTGGCTGGCGCGGCGGCAGGTAGCTGATGCCGATGTCCAGACTGCCGTTGAGCAGGCGGCGTTCGATCTCCAGCCCCGACAACTCGTAAATCTGCACGACCAGGTGAGGTTGAGCCTTGCGCAGCCGTTCAAGCAGCTGCGGTACCAGGCTTGGCCGCACGGTCTGCAATACACCGATAGCCAAGGTGCGCAGCGATTGGCCCTTGAAGTTGCGCATGGCCTCGTGGGCACGCTGCAGGCCGTCGAGCAACGGCAGGGCATGGTTGTATAACGTGTGGGCGGCCAGGGTCGGCAGCAAGCGTTTGTTGCTGCGCTCGAACAGGCTGAGATCGAGGCTGTGCTCCAACTGGCGGATTTGCTGGGAAAGCGCCGGCTGTGACAGCGACAGGCGTTCGGCGGCACGGCCGACGTGGCCTTCTTCGTACACCGCGACGAAATAACGCAGTTGACGGAAATCCATAAGAAACACTTATCGGAAATGCTGGAAAAACGAAATGGTCGAAAACCCTGTTGAAGCCTAGTCTATCGCCGTATTCCAAAGGTTTACAGCGATGATTCGGTCGATTGTTACCCCGGATGAAAAACACTTTTGATAGGCAAGGCAAAATATCGAGTGTCGGCATCAAGACCGCACCGTGGCTGCCCTTTACCGTGATTGGTTGGAGCCCTGATGAACCTGTTCAACCTGCGCCGCTCGGCTTCTGCCGCCGCCGCCGAGCCCAAGCGTGCGCCGGTGATCGTGCCGCAAGCATCTGAGCTGTCACCTGAGCGCCTGATGCCCGGCGCCGAACGTGCAGCGCAGGTATTCGTGCGTGGCCAGGGCTCCTGGTTGTGGGACAACGAGGGGCATGCCTACCTGGACTTCACCCAGGGCGGTGCGGTCAACAGCTTGGGTCACAGCCCCAGCGTGCTGGTCAAAGCATTGGGCAATCAGGCTCAGGCCTTGATCAACCCGGGCTCGGGCTTCCACAACCGTGGCCTGCTGGGGCTGGTCAACCGGCTGTGTCAGAGTACCGGCAGTGACCAGGCCTACCTGCTCAACAGCGGTGCCGAGGCCTGTGAAGGGGCGATCAAGCTGGCGCGTAAGTGGGGCCAGCTGCACCGCAATGGCGCCTATCACATCATTACTGCCAGCCAAGCCTGCCATGGCCGTAGCCTGGGCGCGCTGTCCGCGTCCGATCCGCTGCCATGCAATCGCTGCGAACCTGGCCTGCCAGGTTTCAGCAAGGTGCCGTTCAACGACCTGGCGGCGCTGCACGCCGAGGTGGACTCACGCACCGTGGCGATCATGCTCGAGCCGATACAGGGTGAGGCGGGCGTTATTCCCGCTACTCAGGAATACCTCAAAGGCGTGGAAACGCTCTGCCGCGAACTGGGCATCCTGCTGATCCTAGATGAGGTGCAGACCGGTATTGGTCGCTGTGGTGCGCTGTTGGCCGAGGAGCTCTATGGCGTGCGTGCCGACATCATTACCTTGGGCAAGGGCCTGGGGGGCGGCGTGCCGCTGGCCGCCTTGCTGGCCAGGGGCAAGGCATGCTGCGCCGAGCCTGGTGAGCTGGACGGCAGCCACCATGGCAACGCGCTGATGTGCGCCGCCGGCCTGGCGGTGCTGGACAGCGTGCTGGAACCTGGCTTTCTGGCCCAGGTTCAGGATAACGGTCGTCACCTGCGTGAAGGCCTGAGCCGCCTGACCGGGCGCTATGGTCAGGGTGAAGTGCGCGGTCACGGGCTGCTATGGGCCCTGCAACTGAAAGAAAACCTGGCCCGCGAGCTGGTGGCTGCGGCCCTGCACGAGGGCCTGCTGCTCAACGCGCCGCAAACGGATGTGGTGCGCTTTTCTCCGGCGCTGACTGTGAGCAAAGGCAACATCGACGAAATGCTGCTGCGCCTGGCGCGCGCTTTCGCCCGCCTGCATGCCCAGCAGCAGGCCCGTCGCGAAGTGCCAGCGTAGCGGCCTGCCAAAGAATTCAACGAACCGTCTGGCGTTCCTGCGCATCGCCCCTGGCCTGTTTCATTCGGCCCGGGGCGTTTTTTTTTGCCTGTGGAACCTCTACGGCTGGGAGCTAGTCTTTGATGTAACCCTTCAGGAGAGACTCGCATGGACTTTATTCGCATCATCATCGCCATTCTTCTGCCACCGCTGGGCGTGTTTCTGCAGGTGGGGTTTGGCGGGGCGTTCTGGCTGAATATTCTGCTGACCTTGCTGGGATACATTCCGGGGATCGTGCATGCGGTGTATATCATCGCCAAGCGTTGATACAGGCAGAGATTGGCCCCTGCAGGAGCAGCGCAAGGTCGCTCCTGCTCGGGGCGCCTGGAACTATTGCGCCAACACCCGGCAATAGAATTTCCACTCTTCTTCCAAGGCATGCGCCAGGTTCTCCGCCTTGCGGAACCCGTGCCGCTCCTCCGCATAAAAATGCCCTTCAGCGTCGATCCCGTTGGCCTGTAGCGCCGCCAACATGGCGCGTGTCTGCTCCGGCACCACCACCGCATCCAGCTCACCCTGGAAGAAAATCACCGGCACCTTGATGCGCTGCGCATGCAGCAGCGGCGTGCGCTGGCGATAGCGTTCAGCGTCCCGCTGCGGGTCGCCGATCAGCCAGTCCAGGTAATCCCCTTCGAACTTGTGCGTGGCACGGCCAAGGGCTAGCGGGTCGCTGACCCCATAGAGGCTGGCGCCAGCGCGGAACACGTCATGGAACGCCAAGGCGCACAAGGTGGTGTAGCCACCGGCGCTACCGCCGCGGATAAACGCCTTGTGCTTGTCGACCAGGCCTTGAGCAGCCAGGTATTCGACCGCCGCGCAGGCATCGGCCACATCGCTCTCGCCCCAGCGCTGGTGCAGGGCCTGGCGGTATTCCCGACCATAGCCGGTGCTGCCCCGGTAGTTGAGGTCGGCCACGGCAAAGCCACGCTGGGTCCAGTACTGGATGCGCGGGTCGAGCACGGGATAGCAGGCTGAGGTTGGCCCGCCGTGGATGAACACCACCAGCGGCGCGGCGCCTTGCGACTGCGCTGGCGGGTAGAAGAAACCATGGGCCTGCTCGCCGCCACTGCCGTAGTGGATCGACTGTGGCAGGCTGATTTGCCCTGCCGGCAGCATTTCGGCACCGCCGGCCAGCACACGTACGTCGTGGTTGCTGCGGTCAATGGCAATGACTGCTGGTGGGCTGATGGGCGAGGCGGCAATGGCATACAGGTGTTCGCTGTCCATGGCCAGGCTGCGAAAGCGTGTGTAGGCACTGGCGAAATGCTCCATACGGCCATCTTCGCCACGCAGCCCCAATTGCCCGAAGCCGTCTTCGAACCAGCTGGCCAGGTAGCTTTGCGGGCTCAGTGCCAACCAGGTACAGGTCCCCAATTGCCAAGGCGCAGCAGCATGGTCCGCCGGTGCGGCAGGCAACGCCTGCCATTGGCCATCGACCTCACCCCAGGGTTGCCAGAAGCCATTGCGGTCGGACAGGCAGTAGAGCCGACCTTCGGCATCGAAGCGTGGTTGTTGCAACGATTCTTCTGCGGCGGCTACACATTGCGCCGGCCCCCAGTGGCCGCTGGCATCGCGCGTGCGACACATCAGCCGGGTGACGGTCCAGGGCTGCGCCGGGCGGTCCCATTCGATCCACGCCAGGCGCTGGCCATCGGCACTGACGGCAGGCGAGGCGTAGAAGTCGGCACCCTCGGCGAGCACCTCGCGGCGGCTGTCACCCAAAGCGACCAGGCGGTGCTCTACCTGCTCGGCATGGCGCTCTTCGACGGCCAGTACGTGGCCGTCGTGCCACTGCACATCGCCATAGCGGCAGCTGGCATCCTGGGTCAGTGCACGTGGTAACAGATCGTCCAGCGGCTGGGTGTAGACCTGCTGGTCCTTTTCGTTGACGAACACCAGCCCGTCGCCGCCCAGGCAGAAGCTGCCACCACCATATTCGTAGACTCGACTGCGCACGCTGAAGCCGTCCGGGGTCAGGCAGCGGGCTTGGTAGTGCAACCAGTGCCAGATACGGCAAGCACCGTCGGCCGGGCGGAATTCGTTCCAGAACAGCCCGTCGGCACTGACCTTGAGTTCGGCGAAGTCGGTACCGGCGGCCACTGCCTGGGCCGCGCTGAATTCAGCCGCGGGCGATGACACGGGAGTTTCGATCATTGCGGAAGGTCATCTGTTCGATCGCGAGCTGGGCGGTTTCTGCCTCCTCGCGGGCTTTGAGGATGATGCCGTGCTCGGTCGACTTGGCGCACACCGGGTCGGCATTGCTGGCATCGCCGGTCAGCATGAAGGCCTGGCAGCGACAGCCGCCGAAGTCCTTTTCTTTCTCGTCGCAGGAGCGGCAAGGTTCGCGCATCCACTCATAGCCACGGAAGCGGTTGAAACCGAACGATTCATACCAGATATGGTGCAAGTCGTGGTCGCGTACATTCGGGAACTGCACGGGTAGCTGGCGGGCGCCGTGGCAGGGCAATGCGGTGCCGTCCGGGGTGATGGTGAGGAACAGGTTGCCCCAGCCGTTCATGCAGGCCTTGGGGCGCTCTTCGTAGTAGTCAGGGGTTACGAAAATAAGCTTGCACGGGTTGCCCTCGGCCTTGAGCTTGTCCCGGTATTCGTTGGTGATACGTTCGGCCCGCTCGAGCTGCGCGCGGGTTGGCAGCAGCCCCAGGCGGTTGAGGTGCGCCCAGCCATAGAACTGGCAAGTGGCGAGCTCGACAAAGTCGGCCTCCAGGGCAATGCACAACTCGATGATGCGGTCGATCTTGTCGATGTTGTGCCGATGGGTGACGAAGTTGAGCACCATCGGGTAGCCATGGGCTTTCACCGCGCGGGCCATTTCCAGTTTCTGTGCAAAAGCCTTTTTCGAGCCGGCCAGCAGGTTGTTCACCTGCTCGTCGCTGGCCTGGAAGCTGATCTGGATATGGTCCAGGCCAGCCTTCTTGAATTCGGCGATGCGCGCCTCGGTCAGGCCAATGCCCGAGGTGATCAGGTTGGTGTAGTAACCCAGGCGGCGGGCCTCTGCGATCAGTTGAGCAAGGTCCTGGCGTACCAGCGGTTCACCGCCGGAAAAGCCGATTTGTGCGGCACCCATTTCCCGCGCTTCAGCCATGACCTTGAACCACTGTTCGGTGCTCAGCTCCTGGCCCTGGGCGGCGAAGTCCAGCGGGTTGGAGCAGTAAGGGCACTGCAGCGGGCAGCGGTAGGTGAGTTCGGCCAGCAGCCACAGCGGCAGGCCGACCTCGGGCGTGGGCGGCAACTCAGGCGAGGACGATCCAGTGTTCGGCACGGGCCACCTCCATGAACTGCTCGATGTCGTCCGCCACTTCCGGGACACCGGGGAATTGCTGTTCGAGTTCGCTGATAATCGCTGCCACGTCACGCTGGCCGTCGATCAGGCCACCGATCAGGCTCGCGCTGTCGTTGAGCTTGATCATGCCTTCAGGGTACAGCAACACGTGGCCCTTTTGCGCCGGCTCGTACTGGAAACGATAGCCGGGGCGCCAGTTCGGTACCTGCTTACGGTCGAAACTCATAGGGTGATTCCCTTGTGCCACACCCGTTCCTGGGTGACGGAGTGATAGGGCGGGCGGTTCAGTTCGTAGGCCATGCTCATGGCATCGAGCATGCTCCAGAGGATATCCAGCTTGAACTGCAGTATCTCCAGCATACGCTCCTGGCCCGCGCGGGTGGTGTAGTGCTGCAGGGTAATCGCCAGGCCGTGTTCCACATCGCGCCGAGCCTGGCCCAGGCGGGTACGGAAGTACTCGTAGCCGGCGGGGTCGATCCACGGGTAGTGCTGTGGCCAGCTGTCCAGGCGCGATTGGTGGATTTGCGGGGCGAACAGCTCGGTCAGCGAGCTGCTGGCGGCTTCCTGCCAGCTGGCGCGGCGGGCGAAGTTGACGTAGGCGTCCACAGCAAAGCGCACGCCAGGCAATACCAGTTCTTGCGAGCGCAATTGGTCCGGGTCCAGCCCGACAGCCTGGCCCAGGCGCAGCCAGGCTTCGATACCGCCATCCTCGCCGGGCGCACCATCGTGGTCGAGCAGGCGCTGGATCCACTCGCGGCGCACTTCGCGGTCCGGGCAGTTGGCCAGGATCGCAGCATCCTTCATCGGGATGTTGACTTGGTAATAAAAGCGGTTGGCCACCCAGCCCTGGATCTGCTCGCGGGTGGCGCGACCTTGGTACATCGCCACGTGGTACGGGTGATGGATGTGATAATAGGCGCCCTTGGCGCGCAAGGCCTGCTCGAACTCGGCAGGGGACATAGGCAGTGCGTCGCTCATTCGGCTGGCTCCTGTAAAGCGATTGTCAGGGCTGACACATATTCACCCTATGGGAGCGGGCATGCCCGCGAACACCGGCGAAGCCGGTGCCATACACCGTGTTGGATGCTTCGCGGGCATGCCCGCTCCCACAGGGCCTGTGTCGCATCACGAACTGTTTTACAACGCGATGCTCATGCCATCGAAGGCAACTTCCACACCGCGGCGCAGGACTTCGGCGCGCTCGGGGGAGTTTTCATCGAGAATCGGGTTGGTGTTGTTGATGTGGATAAGCACTTTGCGCTGGCGCGGGAAGCCGTCGAGCACTTCCAGCATGCCGCCAGGGCCGTTCTGGGCCAGGTGACCCATCTCGCGGCCGGTGCGGGTGCCCACGCCACGGCGCTGCATTTCGTCGTCTTCCCACAGGGTGCCGTCGACCAGCAGGCAGTCGGCACCGTGCATCATCGCCAGCAGATTGTCATCGACCTGGCCCAGGCCCGGGGCGTAGAACAGCTTGCCGCCGGTGCGGGTGTCCTCTACCAGCAGGCCAAGGTTGTCGCCCGGGTGCGGGTCGAAGCGGTGCGGCGAATATGGCGGCGCGGCGCTGCGCAGGGGGAAGGGGGTGAACTTGAGGTTGGGGCAGGCGTCGATCACGAAGCTGCCTTCCAGCTCGATACGGTTCCACTGCAGGCCACCGTTCCAGTGGCTGAGCATGTTGAACAGCGGGAAACCGGTGGTCAGGTCCTGGTGGACCATGTCCGTGCACCATACCTGATGCGGGCAGCCTTCGCGCAGGCTGAGCAGGCCGGTGGTGTGGTCGATCTGGCTGTCCAGCAGGACGATGGCGTTGATGCCGGTGTCGCGCAGGGCCCGGGCCGGCTGCATCGGCGCAAAGGCCTGCAGTTGGGCGCGGATGTCGGGCGAGGCATTGCACAGTATCCAGTGCACACCGTCGTCGGACAGGGCGATGGATGACTGGGTGCGCGCCGTGGCTTGCAGGGTGCCATCACGGTAGCCCTTGCAGTTGACGCAGTTGCAGTTCCACTGCGGGAACCCGCCACCGGCGGCGGAGCCGAGAACCTGGATGTACATGGCCACTCTCTATGCAGAAACCGGATCGGAAAAAACGAAAACGCCCCGGCAGGCCGAGGCGTGAAACCCTAAGCCTGGCTTAGCGGTTAGCGAAGTACATAGTAACTTCGAAGCCGATACGCAGGTCAGTGTATGCAGGTTTGGTCCACATGGAATTACTCCTTCCGAATGAGGGTTGGGTTGTTCAGCTACTACTTGGGTACCGCCATGCGTTGGCAGTTCCCTGAAACCGGGATTGCGCTATCTTACAAGAAAAATTTGAACCGGAAGGTTAATTATTCGAGAAGCGCCGTTGCAGTTCGCGTAATAATCATCGATTTTCGCCCTGCCAGGAAGTGTCTGGCGCGGCAGCGTTGGCCAAGCATAGCCAAGCGGAACCTGTGTCGAGCAGGTTGCTCAGCAGGTGGTCCAGATCCGTCTGCCGCGTAGTCAGAATAGACCTGCGCAGCACATCCAGCCTATTGGGTTGTGTGGCCAAGTATGTCTGCCACGCCCATTCGGCGACATCGGCGTTGGCCATGGCGGGCTCGTCGAATTGCCCAGCCAATGCCTGGCGAGCGGCCGGGTCAAGGGTGACGCCATGGCGCAGCAGGTCGAGCAGGTGGCCGAGCACCTGTGCCTGGCCGGTGTGGGGGGACTGCACGCCGAACAGCAGCCCACCGACCCCCTCGACCTGACGAAAGGCGCTGAACACCGCATAACCGAGTTGCAATTCCACCCGCAGGCGTTGGTAAACCGGCCCTTGCAGCAACTGGGCTAACAGACGGCCTGCGGCTTCTTTGGCCGCAGGCAACGGGCAGAACAGCAGCAGGGCATGTTCGCTGCCTGGCACTTGGGCATGCTGCCAGCGGTGGTTTGCCCATGTTGGCAGGGGACCAGGCCGCGAGCCTTGCCCAGGGCACTGCTGCAGCGCAGTGCCCAAGGCGTTTAGCGCGGTATCCTCGAAGCCTGCAGCCATGCCATGCCACTCGGTGTGCAGCCACAGGCTGTCGAGTTGCCGCTGGTTCAGCGTGTCGGCGGGCACCGCTGCGGGCAGGCTACCCCGTACCGCGTCTGGCAGTTGCTTGAGCAGGGCCCTGATGGGGATCAGGACCGGGGGCTGCGCCGTGCAGGGCAGCCAGCAACTGGCAGGTGGCTTGAGCATCAAGGCCAATGCTTGTTCCACTGCGCGCAGCACTGCTGCTGGCAGGCCGGCGCAGCGCAACTGCCAGTATTCTCCGGCGCTGCTGTACTGCAGTTGCACGGAGGCGCGGTCACAACGTTCCTGCAGTGGTGCCAGGGCCTGTTCCAGCACACGCTGCAAGGGCTGGCGCAAAGGTGAAGGTACATGCCAGCGCAGGTACAGCGCAGCGTATTGGCGCGCGGGCGGGAGCTGGTCACTGATCTTCAGCGCTGCCGGCAGCGGCTGCGCCTTGGCATGGGGCAGGTCTGCCATCAGCAATGGGTCGACTGGCAAGTGCTGCCAATTGCCATGGTCGCTACCTGGCAGGCTTTCCAGCAGGGCGCCAAGCGCCTGCAACCCTTGGGTATTCAGCTTGGCGAACGGCTGGCCTGTGCTGTCCCGGCGGGCGAGCTCGAGCGCGCTGGCACTGTGCGCACGGCTGCGCTGCAGCAAGCCGAATTGGTGGTTCAACTGTTCGCGGTCGGCCTGGCGGATGAACCTGAACCAACCTTGCAGCAGGGCGCAGGTTTCGTCCGGGCAAGCGTCGGTACTTAGCTTCAGGTCAAGGTGCCACAGCAGCTGACCGGCAAACGCGTACAGCTTTTCGGCCGTGAAGCTTTGTAGCCAGCCACGCTCGCGAAGCGCGCCCAGCCAGGTACCTGGGCGGCTGTCCTCCAGGTAAGCGAACAGCAGTTCCAAGGCTTGCTCGGCGCCGCTGGGGAGGCCTTGGTGAGTGAAGGTCAGGGAGCTAGCGATTGCTGGCAGTGGCGGCGGCGGCATTTGCGGCCCGCGCTCACCTGCGGCGAACAGTTCGGCATGCTGCCGGGCAAGGCGTTCAAGTTCATCCAGCGGCTGCGGCCCGCAAAGGCTCAAGCAGATCTGGCCGCCTTGGTAGAAGCGCTGATGAAAGCCCGCAAGCGCTTGCTGGAAGGCCGCATCGTGCAAGGCCAGGGTGTATCGATTGCCAGCATGAAAAGCGCCCAGTGGATGCTTGTCTGACACTGACTGCAGCAGGGCGAACTGTTGTTGGGCCGATGGATTGCGCGACCAGGCGATGAATTCGGCGTGGATCACTTCGCGTTCACGGCGTTGGCGTTCGATGCCCAGATCCGGTTCTGCCAGCATTTGGCACAGGCGCTCGAGACCGCCGCCTAGCGCGTTGGGTGGCACCTCGAAGAAAAAGTCGGTGGCGCGTTCACGGGTGCTGGCGTTGACCTGTCCGCCCAGGGCTTGTACGTAGCGCATCAGGCCGTCTTCCAGCGGGAAGCGCGGGGTACCGAGGAAGAACAGGTGTTCGAGGAAGTGCGCCAGACCGGGCCATTTGGCAGGTGCGTCGTGGCTGCCCGCATGCACCCGCAGTGCGGCGGCCGAGCGTTTGAGGCGCGGGGCGTGGCGCAGGGTCAACTGCAAGCCGTTGACGAGGGTGAGTTGGCGAGTGGCGTCAGACATGGGGGCTCCGGTGGCGGCTTTCCATGCTAACCGATTTGTTTGCAGGCTCGGCCTATTCGCGGGGTATGGCGCCGGTATGAAAGGCAGCGCAGATCCCGTGGGAGCGGGCGTGCCCGCGAATGGGCCGCATAGCGGCCCCTGTCAGCCTTTACGCAGGTGCAGTTCCTGGCGCAAGTCGATCAGGTAGGGAAACGCCATGCGCCCCTGCACCACCCGTTCATGTTCCAGCTCTGCCAACAACTGGCACTCATCCCGCCCAGCCATGGCCAGTAAACTGCCATCCGGGCCGATGATGCTGCTCTGCCCGCAATACTGGATCTCGTCTTCCGCGCCGCAGTAGTTGGCATATACCAGGTAGCACTGGTTTTCCTGCGCCCGTGCCCTCACGGTCACCTGGCAGGTAAAGTCGTACGGCGTCATGTTCGCCGTCGGCACCAGGATCAGCTCGGCGCCATCCAGCGCCAGGCGCCGGGCGTTCTCCGGGAACTCGATGTCGTAGCAGATCAGCAGGCCAACCTTCCAGCCTTCCAGTTCCACTACCGGGAAGTGGTCGGCGCCTGGGCTGAACATTGAGCGGTCCAGTTCACCGAACAGGTGGGTCTTGCGGTAATTGCTCAGGCTGCGGCCATGCGCATCGATCAACTGCACGCTGTTGTAGATCGCCCCGTCATCGCCGCGCTCCGGGTAGCCATAGACAATGGCGATGCGATGCGCCTGGGCGATTTCCACCACGGTCATGGCTGCCGGGCCATCGGCGGCCTCGGCCAGGCGCTCGACCTGGGCCAGGCCGATGTTGTAGCCGGTCAGGAACATCTCCGGGCAGACCAGCAACCGGGCGCCTTGTGCGGCCGCCAGCTGCGCCTGGTGGCGCAGCCGTTGCAGGTTGCCGGGCACGTCCAGTGGCTTGGGTGCACCTTGGTACAGAGCGATGCGCATGGTGCCTCCTTGTCTCAATCCGCCAGGGCGATCGGGCCGATTTCGTTGAACACATCGCCTGGGCCTGGGTTGTCGGGGTGGGTGTGGCCACCCAAGTGGTTCATGATACCCCACACCGCATTCAGCGACGTCTGCACCGCGCCTTCAACCCAGGCGGGGGTCCATGACACGTCGTCCCCGGCAATGAAGATACCGCGCTGCTCCGCTGGCATGTCCTGCTGCATGAAGTGCGCGTACATGCGCTGGTTGTAGCGGTAATGGCCGGGAAGCGCGCCTTTGAAGGCGCCGAGGAAGTACGGGTCGGCCTCCCAGGAAACCGTGATCGGGTCGCCGATGATATGGCCGGCGATATCGGTCTTCGGGTAGATCTTCTTCAGCGCATCCAAGGCCAGTTGCACGCGCTTTTCCACCGGGTGCGGCAGCATCTTCAGTGCGTCGCTCATCCACGAGTACGACAGGCAGATCACCCCGGGCTTGTCGTTGCCGTTGTCGAACAGGTAAGTGCCGCGGGTGAGTCGATCGGTGAGGGTCATGCTCAGCAAGTCACGGCCGGTTTCCGGGTCCTTGTCCTTCCAGAACGGGCGGTCGACCATGACGAAGGTTTTCGACGACTGCATGTAGCGGGTAC
This sequence comes from Pseudomonas sp. zjy_15, assembly GCF_043101865.1. Lineage (NCBI taxonomy): Bacteria > Pseudomonadati > Pseudomonadota > Gammaproteobacteria > Pseudomonadales > Pseudomonadaceae > Pseudomonas > Pseudomonas sp. zjy_15. Next base: position 12,065 of record NZ_JBICII010000010.1, on the reverse strand, counting down.
GGTCCAGGGCCATCCACATCTTTTGCGAGAACAGCGATTCCTCGCAGTCGATCTGGGTGGTCAGCAACCAGGTCTGGCAGGTGGCGAGTACTGCGCTGTAGTGGCGGGTATCGCCCCAGTTGTCGGTGACCGCCAGGCGGCCATCGGCGGCGCGGGCAATGCGCTTGACCCCGGTACGTGGTGCGCCGCCATGCAGCGTGCTCAGGCTGGTGCCCTCTGGCCAATGCACGCAGCGTTCCGGTACGTGGCGCCAGATGCCCTGTGGCACTTGTTCCACGCCCCCGACCACCAGGTGCTGGTGGTCGTCGCAGTTGGTCATCACCACGCGGAAGATTTCCAGCATCGAGTTGGGGAAGTCCGAGTCCCAACCGCCGGTGCCGAAACCGACCTGGCCGAACACTTCTCGGTGCTGGAAGCTCAGCTTGGCAAAAGAGCGCGAGGTGGCGACGAAGTCGTAGAAGGTGCGGTCGTCCCACAGCGGCACCAGCTTGTTCCAGAGTTCCTTCAGGCGCGGTACATCACGGTCGCGGATGGCCTGCTGGATATCGGCGAACTGCGCACCGCTCTCCAGCGCATCGGCCCAGGCGTCGGCGACCTCATGAAACAGTTGCGGCAGGTCGGTGGGCTTCTCGGCGTAGTAGGTCTGGCCTTCCAGGTCGATCACTGTGCTGCCCGAAGCCGGGGTCAGCGGGTTGGGGAAGGGTTTGGTTTCCAGGCCCAGCTTGTCGACGTAGTGGTAGAAGGCGGTGGACGACACCGGGAAGCGCATGCCACCCAGCTCGGCAACGATCCCGTCAGTGCCATTGAAGGCTTGCGAGCGCAGCCGGCCGCCCAGCCTGGACGCCTCGTACACCACCGGCTTGAGGCCCAGCTTCATCAGCTCGTAGGCCGCTACCAGGCCGGCGATACCGGCACCGACAATGGCCACCTCTTCCCCATGGCGCTCAGTTGGAATGCTGCCCAGGCCTGCCGGGTGTTCCAGCCAGTCGTCGAAAGCAAAAGGGAAGTCCGGGCCGAAAATGGTGATTGGCTTCTTGCCGTCGGCGGGGTGGCGGTTCTTCTTGTTCATGAAATGACCTTGCCAGAGAGGCTGCGCGAGGAGCGGAGCCTGAGTATAGGAGATGCCTGGCTGTCATTTTAGGGAGTGGGGTGTTCGTAATTAAGGTGCAGAGTGTTGTCTGAATGTAGTTAGTTTCGTCGTAATGATTAAGCTCATGTTCATTAAGACGAAGCAGCCGGTCGAGGTAATTCAAAAACCGCCCTGGCCCTTTGTAGGAGCGGGTTTACCCGCGAATGCGGCGGTAGATTCTCTGCCCCATTCGCGGGTAAACACGCTCCTACAACCGGCCTCATCGATAACCCCACCCGAGCGCCAGTCCGTTCAAAGCGGCTGTCCACGGTCCACCTTGCTGCTGAGAATGATCGACGTGGTGGTTTTCTCCACCCCGTCGACACTGCCAATCTGGTCGAGCAACTGATCCAGCTGCTCGGGCGAGTCCGTACGCAGCCAGGCCACATAGTCGAATTCGCCGCTTACCGCACACAGCTGCTGCACCTGGCCCATGGCACTCAGGCGCCGCACCACGTCCTTGCCGGAACGCGGCTGTACCTTGATCCCGACATACGCCTGCAACCCGCCGCCTATCACACTCTGGCCCAGGCGTACGCCATAGCCGGAGATAACCTTGTTTTTCTCCAGCCGCTCCAGGCGCGAATTGACGGTGGTGCGGGCGATGCCCAACTGGCGGGCGAGGGTGGCGACGCTTTCGCGGGCGTTGATTTGCAGCAGGGCGATCAGCTGGCGATCGATTTCATCCAGCGTGATGGAGCGGGAATCCGACATGGCGAGTCTCTACGGTTGGCCCGCTAGCCTAGCCAGCCTGTGCCAATCAGGGCAAGGCCAGGTGCAGTCGATCACCGTTGATGGCGTCGGTTTGACACTTTCTGTGAGAACGGCCGCGTATCTCTGAAGGCTGCGTCTTCGGCACTAATTCGGCATGATGAAGCGGTAGTCCAACGGGAACCTCAGCGTGAACCTCGACCACCTGCTCGAATGCTGGCGACTGGAAGTCGCCAACAAGAAAAGGCCCGGACGCCGTATCAGCCTACTGTTCAACGTGCTGCGCCGCGCACACAAGGACAACAAACTACGTTTTCTCTTCGCCTATCGCCTGGCCCAGTACCTCGACGCCCGCGGCGGCCTTGCCCGGCGCCACGCCAGGCGCATGCAGCAGCGCCTTAACCTAAAGTACGCCGTAGACATCGACATCTGCGCCCAGATCGCCCCCGGCCTGCGCATCGCGCACCTGCCTGGGGTGGTGATTACCCGGTACGTCAGCATCGGGCGCAATTTCTTCGTCCGGCAGAACTGCTCGATCGGCATCAAGACCCTGGGGCTGGATGAGTACGCCCTGCGCATTGGCGACAACGTCAGCATGGGCGCCAACAGTTGCATCGTTGCTGATCGTATCGACATTGGCGATGACGTGGTGATTGGCGCGATGTCGTTGGTTACGCGGGACATTCCGCCTGGCATGACCTTCTACAACCCACGGCAGGTCGAGATGCGTCCTGGAGGGGGTTAACCAACAGCGGTACATTTGTGGACGTTGGCAGAGGGGGGGGGTGGAGCAGACTGGGAGGGTTCTTATGGGGTTGCCCATGGTTGATGGCCATCGCCCGATGGACTGGAACGTGCAGTGGTGCGGCCTCCCTCGTTTAGCCCAGGCGCCGCGCTAGTGATGAGCGCACCGAACGAATACGCAAAGGCTTGAGGCAGTTGGCTCTGTAGCCAGCTTCCTGGCGTCCGCTGCCACGGGACAGGCTCAGCTGTACTTTTTACTCCGTTGCTACCCAAGCCCCTGCTCTATGCAGAAAGGGCCTTCTTTAAGGCACCCACGAGTGGCCTTGGATCGTCCTTGCGCCACATTGCGTATACCTTGACCGCTGAGGGGAACCAAGGGAGATCACGGAAAGTAAGCCGGCCTGGAAGAGCATCGCGTAGGCTGGATTGAACGAGAGTTACTCCAAGCCCTGCGCCAACAAGACGGAGCGCGGTTAGTAGGTCATCTGCCTCCATTTGGATATCCGGTACAAAGCCGGATGATCGGCAGCTTTCAATAAAGCGCCGTCGGGCATCGGGATTCCGAGCTTCGGCTAGAGCTATCCAGTGCAGACTGTCGAGATCATCAGCTCGAATATTGGGCTGACCTGCCAGTGGATGATCTGACGCCAATGCAAGGATCACGGGCTCACTCATGATTTCTACTACCTGAATATCCGGGTCATGGGGGGGCGAATAAAGCATTCCTACATCAATCGCTCGACGGTATAAGGCCTCGACCTGTGCGGCGGAAGATAGTGCATGAAGTGTGACGTTAGACGTTGGTCGTTGCGCCCTAATGTATCGGAGGGCTTGAGGCAATACTTCAGCGTGCATGACGGCCTCGACGTAGCCGACTGCAAGAGTGCCACACTCTCCCTGAGCGAGACGATGGGCGTGAGCTTTGACGCGCTCTGCCTGCGACAACAGATTTTGTGCATCAAGAAGAAATAATCGACCTTCGTCCGTCAGCCTGACCCGTTGGCGTGATCGTTCGAATAGGGTGAGGCCAAGTTGCGTTTCCAATTGCATGATCTGACGACTAAGCGGCGACTGTGAGATGTGCAACCGTTCAGCCGCTTGACCGATATTTTCGGTTTCAGCAACAGCGACAAAGGCGCGAAGTAACTTAAAATTCATGTGATGCTCGTATGGTCTTAAGTGTGTCAATATCAGTCTTAGATTGTATCACCGTTTTCTGCAATACTGACAGTGATTGCAATTGAGCAAAAAAGGAACGTCAGTATGAAAATGACTAAGTCGAGTTTTCGTCGTGTGTTCGCTAGTGGAGTTCTAGCGTTTGCCACTTTGACATCTCTCGCGGCGAGCGTTGCGTCGGCACAGCCGCAACCCGAAATGGCTAGCGTCAACAAGCCTGGATATGCTGTGTTCTTTGTTCAGGTAAGCAATCCAGATGCGTATACGGAGTACGCATCCTTAGTCCTTCCGTCTCTGAAGCAATATCAAGGTCGCGTGATATCTGCAGTTAGTCGAAGTGATATGCGTCAAATTGAGGGTACTCCGTCCTTGGATAGAGCTGCGATTATTGAGTTTCCATCCTTGGACATTGCGGAGGAATGGTACAAGTCCTCCGATTATACACGTGCGACGGAAATTCGAAACAAGGCTGGAGTGAGCAAAGTTGTCCTGATGCGTGGACGTTAAAGTATGCGCAATTTAATCACCTCTCGACTTCTTGAGGGATAGGTCAAAGACCGTCACCGCTGGCTTGCCAGCGAGATACCTGTAGTGGTAACTCAATTGGTTAGACGGATCGGGTGGATTGTGAGCGAAGCATGGCCAAGGTTCAAGCTAATTTAAAGATCCCCTGTGCGGAATGAATAAGCCTAGTTTATGACTACGCATTCGCGACAGCAGAATACTTATGCGGCCTTGAAGTGTATCTTGATTTCAAGTGGAAGGTGCTGTGCTTGAATTTCTATTCTTTGTTAATGAAATAGAGGTTTCTGGCTTTTAGAGTTGCATGGGTTCGAGATATATATGGATATATATGAAGGCTGAAGTGCAGATTTTGGATGTTACGTTGCGTGATGGTGGCTATCGAAATGATTTTAAATTTACACTTGAATATGCGCAGCAACACATACAGCAAATGGTTGAAAGTGGAGTAGATTGGGTTGAGATTGGATATAGGAACGGGTCTTTTAAAACCATAGGCGATATCGGCATTACTGGGCTTTCAGAAGATTCTTATATCAGTGCCTTGCGCGACAGTGTGTCGAAACCTTGCCTATGTGTAATGGCTCATCCAAAAAATATAGCAAAAAATGATATTGGCCATCTACGCCGTCTGGGTGTCAATATGCTCCGCTTTTGCATGGATATTCAGCGGGCTGAAGTAACGAGTGATTATATCAAGGAAGCAAAAGCACAAGGAATGACGGTCTGCTTAAATTTAACTCGTCTCAGCAAACAGCCACTTCAACAATTAGTTGCTCATGCCTCGTTAGCTAGTGAAGCAGGTGCGGATGTACTGTATTTGGCTGATTCTAACGGCAGCCTGACTCCATCCAGGGTTGGCAATTTGGTACGCCTAATTCGCGAAACCAGCGGTTTAGAATTAGGGTTTCATGCGCATGACAATCTTGGTCTTGCTACAGCTAACAGCATTGCAGCGATTGATGCCGGCGCGACCTTCATTGATGCTTCTTTACGTGGCATGGGTAAGGGGGCTGGAAATCTGAAGTTGGAATCGTGGCTTATTTATCTTCGCTTGGCATATAAGGCAGATAAATATAATTGTAGGTCGCTGTTGGAGCAGGTCGAAATTTTGGAGGGTATCGAAGCTCTCGCTCGTCCGGTTCAGCCCCTGGATGACCTAATCCTTGGCATGTTTGATTTAACTATTGACGACAAAGCACGCATTACGGCCAGCGCTAACAATATTGGTGAGGTTTATGCAAATGCACTTGTCTAGTCGTCCCCACTTAACAAAATCCGTCTTTGGCCCTCCGTCAGATTTCATCGCAGTTGTGTTTTCACCAGTTTTGGCAGAGTGGGATGAAGCGGCGTTCTGCATGCCTTTATTGGATCTTCTGGTTGCACGCGGTTATCAGGTGCACGTCTATGATAGCTTATCCCTGGCCCAGGAAGGCAGTACATTGCATGCGACCTCAGAACATTGGGATGCGTATCTGCGTACCAATCATCCGCAGATTGATCTGGCTGTTGGCCAAGCTTATGGCGGTGCATTGGTAAACTCTTTGTTGTCGGGCTTTTTGAAGACTTGTCCACGTGTTCTGGGTTTATCAGCGCCGACGCGATGCAGCGCTGAATTACAAAGTAACTTAGCAAGCATTTTGATGTCTTTAGATACGCAAGGTGAGACGGCAGCGTTGCACTTGCTAGAACATTACGTCAAACCGGAACGAAATGATGAGTATCAACCGTGGCCGTTAACTAAACTGGAAGAAAGCGGTGTTGGTCAGCGTTTGCGAATAGGTTTTTCGCAATTGATAAAGGCTGACGCACGAAGCCAAGTTAATAATTATACGGGTCATATGCTACAGATTTATGGCGCGGCATCACGCCTTGTCAATATCGATAGTATTATAATGAGTGGTGATAGCCGACGACAAGTCGCCATTGGAATTTCTAGTTGCGGTATGCGGCCGGTAACTGAAGCTCCTGAGACAGCACTTAGATTGATTGCGGACTTTCTTAGTTAAGAAAAACAATTTCTAGCCGTCTTTTGAATAACTATGAATTATAGCTGCTGGTTTGACCTGTCAAGCGGGCAGTCTGTCAGGATATTACAACAATCAAATGAAAAAATTACTTGTATTGCCAGGGGATGGTATCGGTCGAGAAGTATGTGATGCCGCATTGCCAGTATTAAAACTCCTTAATCTTCCAATCGAACTTCAGTTCGGTGAAATTGGCTGGGAGTGCTGGAAACGTGACGGGGACCCGGTACCCGAAACAACGTGGAAACAAATCGCCGAAAGTGACGCCGTTTTGCTAGGTGCCATCACGAGCAAAGGAAAAAAAGAAGCCGAAGCCGAACTTGCGCCAGCACTGCAAGGCAAAAACTGCAAGTATGTTTCTCCTGTAATTCAAATGCGCCAACGCCTGGATTTGTTCGCAAATGTGCGACCGGTACAACATATGCTAGGCAATCGGAAGCCGTTTCGTTTTTGTGTGATTCGTGAGAATACTGAAGGTATGTATTCAGGCCTCGATAAACACGGCGTACCCAAAACACTTGAAGGAATGCTGAAACATCCTAACTTGGAAAAAAGCGGGTCGGAGAATGCGGCATTTAGTGTGCGACTGCAGACCAAGTATGGCATGGAAAGGTTATTTCGACATGCGTTTTCTTATGCGATTGAGCACAAGCATACTCGAGTAACGCTAGCAGACAAACCTAATGTATTACGTGAAAGTGGGCAGTTTGTAGCAGATATTTTTTATGCTGTCGCTGCCGACTATCCCGAGATCGAAGCCGATATTCATAATGTAGATGCAGTCGCCCTGTGGCTGGAACGTCGTCCGCAAGCATTTGGCGTGATCGTTGCCGAAAATATGTTCGGTGACATTTTGTCTGATTTGGCGGGAGGCGTAATGGGAGGGTTGGGCCTTGCCCCAAGCGCAAATGTCGGAAACAAACTCTGCTATTTTGAACCAGTGCATGGCAGCGCACCAAAAATGGCGGGCAAAGGCCGCGCCAACCCGGCTGCGATGTTTATGACAATAGGATTAACCTTGCGCCACCTTGGCTTTCATGAGGCTGCAGCCAGAATTGAGAAGGCAGTAAAAAATACCATCCAGCGCGGCCAGACAGTCACATACGATCTGGGTGGCAATGCGGGCACTCAAGAAATGGCTCAAGCAATTTTAGCCGAGATCGCCCACCCCCTCGCTATTCATCGCGCAAGTATTCTTTGCATCGGCGATGAGTTGTTACGTGGCGAGTTTGTTAATAGCAATATGGCGGAATTTTCCAAAAAACTGCATTGCCATGGTTATCAAGTGAGCCTGCAAATAGCATGTGGTGATCAGTTAGCGGCAATCAACAACGCTTTAGAGATCTGCTTTGGCAAGTCTGATACATTGATAATCAGTGGCGGACTGGGACCGACGACCGATGATTTAACACGTGAGGCGGTTGCCATCGCCACCGAGCGACCCCTGGAATTCGATAGTGCCAACTGGCAGGCAATACAAAACCGCTTGAAAAACTTTGGATTGAAAGTGCATCCAAGTAATCGGAAACAAGCTTTATTTCCGCGAGATGCAGTGATACTGCCTAATGAGAATGGCACTGCAAGCGGTTTTAGCTTGCACTGGCAAGGGAAAATAGTTCATGTATTGCCCGGCCCTCCTAATGAGTGCCTGCCTATGCTCGACGCACTTCTGGCACAACATGCCCATATCCCGCACCAGAAAGTCTATCAATGGCGGTTGTTGGGTGTAATTGAGTCAGAAATCGCCGATGCAGTTGATCAACTCATCGCGCAGACTCCAGAGGCTAACGCAAGCTATCTTTGGCGTTATCCGTATGTTGATGTGCGACTAGCTATTAATTACGGCTGTCAGCAAGAAGCTGTATTATTAGAAAAAATAGAAATATTGTTTGCGCCACATGTCGTCAGTACTGATGGGCGTACAGCCATGGATATTGTCCGAGAAAGTATTGCCCCGGCACTGAGTTTACGTGACGAAATGACGCAAGGCGTCTTTGCTGGATATTTACCACATCTTCAATTAAGTAGTGATACTAAATCGGCCACGATGCATGCCTGGTTGGTGGGCGATACGTACCCACCTTACAAGGGCATACTTGAGCTACGCTGCCAGGTTCAATATCTGGGCGAAGAGCGGGAGTTTTCACTAACTATTCCTAAGCGCGGCCCAGAAATCATTCACTACTTTTGCGAATTTATTGCCTGGGCTATGTTGCGCGCCAAATTAATCACTCATAAATGACAGCATGACTAATATGAATATCAGCGAATTGCGTCTGCGTTTTTTGAAGCTCGATACTCCGGCAGTTAGTGATGCCATGGATAGCTTCGGCATATATGGTGCGCTGCGGGGAATAACGACCCGCGTGCCAAGTTTAATATTAGCTGGTCCTGTTTTTACGGTTCAGTACCAGAGCCTGGACCATGATGGAAGCACCTTTCACAATGCTGGGAACTATATTGACGAAGTCCCTGCTGGACATGTAGTTTTAGTGGATAACCAAGGTCGTAGCGATTGTACGAACTGGGGCGGTATTCTGACGGAAATGGCTCAATTAAAGGGCATTGCAGGCAGCGTTGTGTACGGAGCGGCACGTGATATAAGCGAAATCGGTCTGATGTCTTATCCTCTTTTTAGCACTGCAGTGAATATGGTGTCAGGTAAAAACCGAGTGCATGTCACAGCATTAAAGCAAGACGTTAAAGTTGGTGACGTTACCGTGAAAAATGGTGATTGGTTAATGGGGGATGACAATGGCGTTCTGGTTGTTCCAGCAGATCGATTATTGGATGTATTGGCACGTGCTGAAAATGTGGAGCGCACGGAGAAACAGATTCGCGAGGCGATTCGTGGCGGCATGCCTTTAGTCGAAGCGCGCAAGCGCTTTCGCTACGACCAGCCATGGATCGCAGAAAAAACTTCGGATGCTAGTCACTCCTACGAAAGGGTTAAAGCATGAGTGTGCTGACTCCGGCGCTTGATATGCGACAAGCATCATTTATCGATGTGCACTATCATGCGGGACCAGATTCATATGTGCGGCGCCATTCGGTATTAGAGGCGGGCCGACGTTATCAAGCCGAGAATGGGTGGGTGGTATTAAAAAACCATTTGGGTTGTAGTGCCGCACAAGCGTGGGAGGCACGTTGTGCCGGTTTGCCAGTGTCTGGCTCCATCGTGCTTAATGAAATAGCGGGCGGCATAGATTGGCGATACGTCGAGCGGGCGCTCTGTCAGCATGGGGAGGGAGCTGGACGTTTGATAGTGCATTTGCCGACCGTTACTGGTCGTTTTCATCAAAGTCGTCTGACGCGAAATTTGAGTCATACGATCTTACAAAATTGTCCTATTAAACCATTGCAGGTATCGGATGGGAACGGGCATTTGACGTCGCAAACATGCGATATATTGCGTATGGCGCGCGATTATCCGATCGTCGTCTCTACCGGTCATGCTAACCGTGAAGAGGTATTGTTATTGATTGATGCGGCAGAGAAGTTTCAGGTTCCGCGTTTGATGTTAAACCAGCCGGCTAACCCGTTAACCGGACTAAGTGCCAGCGAGCTATTTGATTTAGCTCAGTCAAGTATGGTGTACGTAGAGCAGACAGCTCTTACTTATCTGCTCGGCTATCAGAGCAAAGAAGATTTTCAATCGGTGGTAACTCGCGTTCCGCGCGTTGTATATAGTTCTGATTTGGGGCAAACCAGTCAGCCTGATATAGCAGATTGGTTGCTTCAAAGCCAAGAGTGGTTCACTGAATTTGGCTTGACGACAGATCGGTTTATCGAGATAACGCGGACCAATCCAATCACTATGTTGAATTAATTCTGAGCGGCACGTGTGTGCGCTAGTTACGTGACACATCGTGTCGCAGTAGTGAGGTGCTCTTGAAAAAACTAGCTTGCTCCTGCTTGCAGCAATACAAGTTATTCCTTTTTTACTTAGTGCGGAGGTGATGCGATGAGTCAACACGCCACTCAGATCCCTTATGGCATTTTACTCACGGCGCTAGTATTGCTTAGTGCTAGTGGATTGATTGCATCCGATATCAATCTACCTGGTATGGGAGTTGCTGCGATTGCATTAGATTCACCAATTGCTACGCTACAGCGGACTTTTGGGGTTTATTTGATTGGCTTAGCTGTGGCGCAGGTTATTTATGGCCCGTTGTCTGATACTTATGGTCGTCGTTCGTTGGTACTTGGTGGCCTGATTTTGTTTACCGCGGCGTCAATTACGTGTGCGATTGCGCAGAATGTTACGGTATTCGCTATCGGTCGCCTATTGCAAGCTCTAGGTGCTGGTGCTGGTGTGGTGATTGGACGCGCAATTGTCGCCGACATCTTTGACAAAAAAACCGCTGGCCGTGTCTTTGCTACAATTATGCCCATAGTTGGCGCTTCGCCAGCGCTGTCACCAATTATTGGTGGTTATTTGACCCAGCATTTCTCCTGGCGGGCTCCATTTCTATTTACTGCTGCGCTCGGGATTGCAACGCTGATATTAGTCGCTACGAAAATTCCTGAAACTTTCCCTAAAGAGCAACGGCACCATGCGTTGTTGGCAACCGTAAAAAATTATCCGGGGTTGCTGATCAATACTTTGTTTTTAGCCTATACGGTAAATTTATGTGTTGCCTATGCCGCATACTTTGGCTATTTGGCCGCATCGCCAGTTATTTTTAGTGTGATGGGGATGACGCCGGTTGCGATCAGTTATTGTTACATCGGTGTTGCGTTTTCTTATATTGTCGGCAACCTTATTTCGCGAAATCTAATTCAAAAATATCCCATCAATCATTTAATAGCGGTTGGCTATGCTTTGTTCGCTATTGGTGCTGGCAGTTTATTTCTGTGTGGTTTGTATAATGCGGCCTCCTCAGTGCCTGTTTTAATAAATATGGCGATTATGACATTAGGTAATGGATTCTTGTTGCCTTTATCCTATGCTGGCGGCATTACAAACTTTCCGAAAAGTGCTGGAGCAGCATCCGGTCTGATGGGAGCACTGCAATTAGCCTGCGGGTCAATGGCTATATACGTAGTGACTTTGGTTGGTAGTGATCTGCATAATCTTGGTCTGTTCATGATGGCCACTGCTTTGATCGGATGTACCTTCTTTCCATGTCTATTGTATTTTTACCATGTTAAAACCCGAGCTGTACGGAAGGAGTGTCTCCCAAAAGCAAATTGACCTAAGGAAGGTCTGAAGTATCCACCGATTTTCATGCTTTCGCTACGTGGGGCTCAAAGAATCATGACTCGGTCGAAAAACAGACTTTTCCTGCCTTTACCTCTTGGTCTTTCCTCTAATCGTGCTGTTCCAGGGGGATTAGTCCGCACTACAGGTGCACCTTGCTCGCACCCATCAGCCGGTTTCGCACCATTCACAGGTTCGACAACGCGAACACAGGATTAAACGTCAGGCCAATTCCTGAATGGCTACAGTGAACCAAGCTCTAGGCGCACGGTATTATTGCTAGTGGTCCCAGAGCGCCCTTTCTCGTTCAGACGCTCGTCCCGGTAATTGGCGATAATTTCAGCACAGAGAGCCGCAAGTGAATACTTGCCTAGGCTCTGTAGGAAAAGAGATGTCGCAAACACCGCATGGAACGTAAGCGATCCATGAACCCTACCTACTGCAAGGTGAGGCCATCGTTTAGGGCTGCGAGAGAATACTTGCCCAGATGCTCCGTTAGCTTCTTAGCCTTGGAGATCTCACCGCGTTGAGTCGTAGGCTTCTTTGTAGGTGT
>NZ_JBICII010000109.1:0-1430 GCF_043101865.1 Pseudomonas sp. zjy_15 | reverse complement strand
ATGGTGTAGGTGATCTCGCCACCTTCGGTGACCGAAGGGGTCGCAGTCAGCTTCGCCACCACTTCGTCGAGGGTGTCGGTGACTTGAACCGAAGCGGCATCGCCCAGTTCCAGGTTTTCGAAGGTCGCACCAGTGGCGTCCTCCGCCGAATTGATACCCAGGCTGATCTGGCCAGCGTCCTGATAGACGTCATCACCTTGTGCGTCGTGGGTGTACGGCGCGCTGGTGTCGCCAGCCTTGATGGTGACCTGAGCGTTGTTGCTCAGGGTCACGACCAGATCGTGAGCCAAGGCGGTATTGATGTGCACGGTGAACGTCGGTTTGACGTTCTCGGCTACCGAGGTCTGGTCGGCAGTGATGGTGACCTTGACCAGGTCGCCTTCGTTGTTGCCGCCCGGGTTGCCTGGGGTGCCTGGCTCGTCGGTTACCTCGGTGCTGACCGGGGTCTTGTCCAGGTTCAGGTTTTCGAACTTCCACGCATCTGCGCCGCTGACCGCGTCGATGGCATTGACCACCGGCTGGTTAGCTCCGACGTAGACGTTATCCGGCGCGGTCGCAGTGGCCGAACCGGTGGTGCTGTTGGCTGCCACGACGACAGTAGTGCCGTCGGTCAGCTTGAAGTACAGCTCCGAGTGGTTGTTGATCGGCAGACCGTCTTTGTTGGTCAGCGTGATGGTGTAGGTGATCTCGCCGCCTTCGGTCACCGAAGGGGTGGCGGTCAACTTGGCCACCACCTCACTGATAGTGTCCGAGATCTCAACGGTAGCCGGGCCACCCAAGGCCAGCTTCTCGAAAGTGGTACCCGGAACTGTAGCGTCGATAACACTGAGTGTGATGGAGCCTGCATCAAGATAGACGTCATCGCCCTGAACCGAGGTCTTGTACTCGACTTCGGTCTTACCGGCTTCGATCGTCACGGTGTCGCCGTTCGACAGGGTTACGGTCAACGGACGGTCCAGCGCCTGGCTAACTTTCACAGTAAAGGAAGGTTGCTGGTCTTCGGTCACATTTCCATTGCTGAGAATACTTACGGTGACGGTATCGATGCTGTCATTGATGACAGTCGAGGCTGGAGTCGGATTCGGGGTCAGTTGCTCGAAGTTGCCGCCCGTGGCGTTCTCGATGGTGACGCTGACAGTCGAACCGTTGTTGTAGACGTCATTGGCCGGGGTCTGGAAGTCGACGCTGCCTTGGGTCTTGCCCGCTTCAACGGTGATGACCTGGCCGTTGGACAGGGTCACGGTTACCGGAGTCTGGGCAGGATTGCTCAGGGTCACGGTATAGGTAATCACGCCGCCTTCGGTGACCGATGGGCTCGCCGTCAGAGTCGCAGTGGTGGTATCGACCGAGTCGTTGATCGTGGTCTGAGCAGGGGTCGGATTCGGGGTCAGTTGCTCGAAGTTGCCACCCGTGGCGTTCTCGATGGTGAC
>NZ_JBICII010000108.1:0-132944 GCF_043101865.1 Pseudomonas sp. zjy_15 | reverse complement strand
GGCCGCCCGTAGGAGCGGGTTTACCCGCGAAAGGGCCGGCCCTGCTGGCTCAAATCTGTGAAACCAGCGCTTCCAACTGCTCCTGCCGCTCAGCCTGGTTCAGCTTCGCCCCAGGGTTGAGGGTGGACCACTGCGGGTGCGCCCGCGCTTTGACCAACGCTTCCGGCAACTTGCCCTCACGCCAGGCCTTTTCATCCAGCTCACCCAGGCGAATACTGTCCTGAGCGGCATGCCCGCGGTTATCCAGCGCCACCATCAACTGCTGCTGACGCAAGGCCAGCAGACGCAATACCGTGTCGTCCACGGTCAGCTCGCGCTTGCCTTTGAGCTTTCCCATCAACCGCGAACCATAGTTGCGTGCCGTCTGCAGCGCACCGCCGGCAATCGCCCCGGCCAGCGCCGCCGCGCCGAGGGTAAGGCCACCAACCAGCAAATCGACCCCGGCCCCCGCTGCCGCCCCCGCCGCCACGCCGCTGCCCAGGCGCACGCCCAGCAGTTTCAACGTCTCCGGATTGAACAAGTCATCGCCCCAGCGGCCATCCAGCAACGGCAGGTCGCTGGCATGGGCATCCTCGCGGCGGAAGGCATACAGCTTGAGCAAGGCCTCGACGCAACGCTGTTCACGTTGGCGTATGTCTTGGCGCAGCGCCTCGATGGCCCGGGCTTCTGCCGCCGGTTCGGCCTCGACACTGCGCCGGCATGCAGCGCAATCGAGCAGCAGTTCGGCGATCAGGCGCTTGCCGCTGTGCCGGCGTGCCAAGCGCTGCGCCTGCTGGTCGTCGATCAGCCGTTGCAGCGCCGGGCGGGCGCTTTCCAGCAGCAGCGCCAGGCTTTCGTACAAACGGCGTTCGCCATCCTCTGGCGGGGCCACGCTGTCGAACCGCACCAAGGCGTGAAGCCCAAGCCGGGCAAGGGCTTCACGCCATTCCGGTTCGCGGTGCTGGCTGCTGGCGACGAAGTTGAGCACCGGCAGCAACGGCTTGCCGCAGTTGGCCAGTACTTCCAGTTCGTCTCGGTACTTGGCCAGCACCGGCTCGCGCGCATCGATCACATACAGCCCGGCATTACTGGCCAGCAGTTGGCGCAATACCTTGGCCTCCTGCTCGAAACGTTGGCGTGCTTCGCTGCCCTGCAGAAAACGCTCCAGGCGGGCTGGGCCGTCCAGGCGCTCGCCCGGGCGTTCCAGACGTTCAAGGTAGTCCAGCAGCGCGATGGCATCTTCCAGGCCGGGCGTGTCGTACAGCTCCAGCAAGGGTTCACCGTCCACAGACAGTCGCGCACCTTCCACATGGCGGGTGGTGCTGGGGCGGTGGGACACTTCGCCAAAGCCGACGTCGCGGGTCAGAGTGCGCAGTAGCGAGGTTTTGCCAACATTGGTATGGCCGACCACGGCCAGTTTCAGTGGCTCAGTCATGGCCATGCTCCAGCCAGGTCAGCGGTGAAGTGTCGGCATGTTGCAGGCCAAGGCGGTCAAGGGCTTCGTGCCAATCGCCCAGGCGCTCGGCATCGAGGGGCTGACCTTGTGCAGCCTGCAGCAGCCAGATACGGGTGGCGCCGGCATTGCGCGCCAGTTCGGCGAGCAGCGCCAGGCTGCCGCGGTCGGGCGAGCGGCGTGGGTCGCAGGCGATGGCCAGGCGTGCCGGTGGGAAGCGGCTGAGCTGTTCCAACAGGCGGTTGCGTGATTCGCGGCTGTCGAGCACGCCGGCATCGGTCACGCTTTTTGGCAGGGCGGGTGGCCAAGGGCGCTGGTCGTCCAGCTCCAGGCCCACCAGCAGGGCACCGCTGCTGCCGCTTTCCAGCTGCCCGGCGGCAAACTGCGGCAAGGCTTCCGGGGCTGCATCCTGCACGCCGATGCGCTCGCTGCGCGGCATCAGTGCTTCGCGCAGTTGCGTGTAGCCGGGCAGGCCCAGGTCTAGCATCAGGCGTTCACGGCCCTGGCGCCAGCGCCACAGGCACAACCCGGCCAGCAGCAGGCGGGGCAGCAGGCCGTATACCAGCACTACGCCGAGCAGCCAGCTGGCCCAGGCCTGGCGTGCCATGTCCAGTGCCGGCAGGCTGTCGCCGCTGGCGCGGATCATGGCTTCGTCGGGCACGGCGAAGCCCAGCAACGAGGGCAGGGCGCCCAGCGCTTGGGTCAGGTGAATGAACGGGTCGGCGGCGAGCAAGGTGGTTTCCCAGACAAAGCCATAGCGCCGGGTCGCCAGCAAGGCCAGCAGCATGCCCAGTGCGGTAAGCATCGCCAACAGCCAAAGGCCATGTACCAACAGGCCGAGCAGCCACCGGTTGAGGCGTTGACGTTGCAGCAGCACCAGCAGCGCTGGCGCCAGGTGCGCGGCCTTGGCATCGCGGGCAAAGCGTTCGCTTAGCCACAGCCACAAGCGGCCCAGCCCTGCGCCATGCTCGCCGCTCAGGGCAAAACCCATGCCCCAGCCCAGCAGCATCAGCAGGTTCAGCCCGAGCAGGCTGCCCAGCGCCCAGAACACATTCACCGGGCGCTGCCCGTCACCGAGGGCGGCCAGCCCCAGGCCTGCGCCGCTGAGCACGGCCATCAGCAGCAGGGCCAGCAGCGCCAGGCGCGCGCCCTGCTTCCAATGGCGCAGGGCGCCGGTCATGCCATCGCGCTCGGCCAGGAACAGCGCACGTGTTTCGATGCGCGTGGCCAGGTCGCCACCTAGCTGGCGGGCGTGGCGGTTGGCTTCCTGGTCTTCCAGCGGGCCGGCATGTTCTTCGCGCAGGCGTACCGCTTCGGTGAGCCAGCGCTTGTCCAGTGGCGTGGGTGCAGTCACAAGGTCTTCCATTGCACAGGTCAAGGCAGAAGCATAACCCACACGCCCGGTGCTATCCTCGCCGGCATGAATACATCACTCCCCCTCAGCCTGATCGCGGCTTATGCCGAGAACCGCGTGATCGGCATCGACAACTCCATGCCCTGGCATTTGCCGGGGGACTTCAAATACTTCAAGGCCACCACCCTGGGCAAGCCGATCATCATGGGGCGCAAGACCTGGGACTCGCTGGGGCGGCCGCTGCCTGGGCGGCTGAACATCGTGGTCAGCCGCCAGCCGGGGCTTGAACTGGCGGGTGCCGAAGTGTTCGCCTCGCTTGAAGAGGCGTTGGTGCGGGCCGAGCAGTGGGCGCGCGAGCAGGGCGTCGGTGAGCTGATGCTGATTGGGGGCGCGCAGCTGTATGGGCAGGCGCTGGAGAAGGGGCTGGTCAGTCGCATGTACCTGACGCGGGTTGAGTTGGCGCCAGAGGGGGATGCGTGGTTCCCGGCGTTTGATGAAGGGCAGTGGAGGCTGACTTCTAGCGAGGCACGGGCTGAGGAAGGTAAGCCGGTGTATCACTTCGAGGTTTGGGATAAGGGTTGAGATGTTGGGGCTGCTTTGCAGCCCTTCGCGGGTGAACCCGCTCCTACAACGGCCTGTGTCCAACCCCCGATGTGTATCCACCACCCTGTAGGAGCGGGTTTACCCGCGAATACGATAGCGGCGGCAACGGCGAACGGCTGGTGAAAATTGGCCAGCAGGCCTGGCCCTTTCGCGGGTGAACCCGCTCCTACGGGGGACAGCAGGGTGTTCAGATTTTGAGCAAGACACGAGCGGTCTTGTCGCGAAAGGGGCGCATTGCGCCCCGGCGATCTGTCAGGTGTGGCTCAGCTCGGCATGTTCATCACCGGCCAGCACTTCCTTGTCCGTCTCTTTCAACAGCTGGCTGGTGACAACGCCCGCCGTCATCGAACCGTTCACGTTCAACGCCGTACGGCCCATGTCGATCAGCGGCTCCACCGAAATCAGCAGCGCCACCAACTCCACCGGCAAGCCCATGGCTGGCAGCACGATCAGCGCGGCGAAGGTGGCACCGCCGCCCACGCCGGCAACGCCTGCCGAGCTCAGCGTGACGATGGCCACCAGGGTGGCGATCCACAGCGGGTCGAAGGTGTCGATGCCTACCGCTGGCGCAACCATCACCGCCAGCATGGCCGGGTAGAGCCCGGCACAGCCGTTCTGGCCAATGGTGGTGCCGAACGATGCGCTGAAGCTGGCGATTGATTGCGGCACCCCCAGACGGCGGGTTTGTGCCTCGATGTTCAGCGGAATGCTGGCGGCGCTGGAGCGGCTGGTGAAGGCGAAGGTCAGCACCGGCCACACCTTGCGGAAGAAGCGCAGCGGGCTCACGCCGGTGGCGGCGAGGATCATGCCGTGCACCACGAACATCAACCCCAGGCCCAGGTACGACACCACCACGAAGCTGCCCAGCTTGAGGATGTCCTCCGTGTTGGAGCTGGCCACGACTTTGGTCATCAACGCCAGCACGCCATAGGGGGTCAGCTTCATCACGATCCGCACCAGGCGCATCACCCACGCCTGCAGGGTGTCGATGGCCGACAGGGCGCGCTCGCCCTTCTCCGCGTCGTCCTTGATCAACTGCAGCGCGGCCAGGCCGAGGAACACCGCAAAGATCACCACGCTGATGATCGAGGTCGGCTTGGCCCGCGCCAGGTCGCCTACCGGGTTGCTGGGGATGAACGACAGCAGCAGTTGCGGGATGTTGAGGTCGGCGACCTTGCCCGCGTAGTCACTGTGGATAACCTGCATGCGTGCGCTTTCCTGGACGCCGGCCACCAGGCCCTCGGCGCTGAGGCCGAACAGGTTGGTCAACACAATGCCGATCAGGGCAGCAATGGCAGTGGTCAGCAGCAGGGTGCCGATGCTCAGCACGCTGATGCGGCCCAGCGAAGAGGCATTGTGCAAACGTGCCACGGCACTGAGGATCGAGGCGAAGATCAGCGGCATGACGATCATTTGTAACAGGCCGACATAGCCGTTGCCGACCAGATCGAGCCAGGCGATGGTTGCCTTGAGCACGGGGTGGCCTGCGCCATAGATCGTATGCAGCACAAGGCCGAAGACCACGCCCAGCACCAGGCCAAGCAGTACCTTCTTGGCCAGGCTCCAGTCGGTGCGGCGGGTTTGTGCCAGGCCCAGCAACAGGGCCAGGAACGCCAGCAGGTTGAGTGACAGCGGCAGGTTCATTGAAGCTCCAGCAGAAAAAAGCAGAAGTGGCATCGCCTCTGTGAGCGATTGCGAACGGAAATGCTAACAGCCTGAAAACAAACGAATTTATACCCAAATGGAATTTACATAGTCGTTTATGGAATAACGAGGTGTCGCAAATTGCAATGAACAAGGCGTTTACAGTTGCCTGGGGGTCGTTATCGAGGGTTTGCAGTG
Organism: Pseudomonas sp. zjy_15; assembly: GCF_043101865.1. Lineage (NCBI taxonomy): Bacteria > Pseudomonadati > Pseudomonadota > Gammaproteobacteria > Pseudomonadales > Pseudomonadaceae > Pseudomonas > Pseudomonas sp. zjy_15. The sequence continues at coordinate 127,713 of NZ_JBICII010000108.1, read as the reverse complement.
GGGATTGTTGCACTAGCGTTTCTGGGTCATTTCAGGAGATTCGTACATGAAAGTCGCTGTGAAAGCCGCCGCCATCGGCCTGTCCCTGCTGTTCAGTATCGAAACCTTCGCCACCGAGCTCAAACACTGGCCTGCCGACGCAGCCAAGCAGCTCGACAGCATGATCGCCGCCAATGCCAACAAGGGTAACTACGCGGTGTTCGACATGGACAACACCAGTTACCGCTATGACCTGGAAGAAGCCTTGCTTCCGTTCATGGAAAACAAGGGGCTGCTAAGCCGCGACAAGCTCGACCCTTCGCTGAAGCTGATGCCGTTCAAGGACACTGCCGAGCACAAGGAAAGCCTGTTCAGTTACTACTACCGGCTGTGTGAAATCGATGACATGGTCTGCTACCCGTGGGTAGCCCAGGTGTTCTCCGGTTTTACCCTCAAGCAGCTGAAGGCGCAGGTGGATGAGCTGATGGCCTCGACCAAGCCGATCCCCAGCACCTATTACGAAGGCGACCAGGTCAAGGCCATCGAGGTTCAGCCGCCCAAGGTCTTCAAGGGCCAGGCCGAGCTGTACAACAAGCTGATGGAGAATGGCATCGAGGTCTATGTGGTTTCGGCTGCCTCCGAAGAGCTGGTACGCATGGTCGCCTCGGACCCCAAGTATGGATACAACGTGAAACCCCAGAACGTGATTGGCGTGAGCCTGCTGCTCAAGGACCGCGCCAGCGGCCAGCTGACCACTGCGCGCAAGCAGATCAGCGCCGGGCACTACGATGCCAAGGCTAACGAGGGCCTGGAGCTGACCCCCTACCTGTGGACTCCGGCCACCTGGATGGCGGGCAAGCAGGCGGCGATCCTTACCTACATCGATGAATGGAAGAAACCGGTGCTGGTGGGCGGCGACACGCCGACCAGCGATGGCTACATGCAGTTCCACGGTGTGGATGTGGGCAAAGGCGGTATCCACCTGTGGATAAACCGCAAGGCCAAGTACATGGACCAGCTCAACGGGATGATTGCCAAAAATGCGGCGGCGCAGGCCAAGGAAGGGTTGCCGGTGACGGCCGACAAGAACTGGGTGATCGTCACGCCGGAGCAGATCCAGTAACGGGAATATCAACCATCGCGGCCCACAATGAGGGTCTGGGCCGCTTTCTGGTCAATGGTCTGCGCCAGCAGGGTCACTTGTTCAATGGCACGTTCACGGATCCTGGCGCCCTCAGGGCCGAGGGTCTGTTCGACCACTAAACTGTGCGCCTGGTTAATCCCAACGAAGCGAAACCATGTGTCGATGAAGGTTTTCTCCAGGCCAAACACCTGGTCGGGTGTCTGTGAGCCGGGCCCGTAGCCCAAACCACGGGTGTAGATGGCAATCGCTCGACGCCCGCCAAGCATGCCGTTCAATCCTTGCTCATCGAAGGTGAACAGCACGTCTTTGTGCGAAATCGCGTCGATCAGGTGCTTGAGCTTGTACGGAATACCGAAATTCCACAGCGGTACGCTGAACACCAAGGTATCCGCCCGGTGGAACCGTTGAGCGAGGGCCTTGATCCGGTCCCATGCAGCTGCCTGTGTGGTTGACAGCGGGGCATCGGCAAGCCCCGCGTACTTCGCCGCGAGCAAGGCGCCATCTACCTCAGGCAGTTCACATTCCCAAGGATTCAAGTGATCGATTTCCACCGCTTTGCGCTCGGCCAATGCCGCCAGGAACACGTCGGTAATCTGAGCGGAAACGGACCGCTCTCCTCTGGGTGAGGCGCAGACATACAAGATACGTTCAACCACGGGGCTTCTCCCAAGTAGTGTTGATAAGCCTTGCCCGGCGCTTGAGCGCCCAGGCGTTCGGTGGTCAGTCTGATTCAGGGCGATTCATTATAGAAATGACGTATGCTCGCGAGATTGAGTGAGATAGGTGATGAATCTGTGTTCGATACTGTGCTTTTGCGGAGCTTGCTTGCCGTTGCCGACACCGGTGGTTTCACCCGTGCTGCGCAGAGGCTGCACCTAACGCAGTCGGCGATCAGCGCTCATATTCGGCGGCTTGAACGCGAAGCCGGACAAAAATTGCTGGAGCGTACGACCCGCTCGGTCAGCCTGACACCCGCAGGCGCTCGGTTGGCAGGCTATGCCCGCACCATCCTGGCGCTGCACGATGATGCCCGCGCAAGCCTTGGGGCAGGTCGGCGGGTGTCAGGCACGGTGTACGTGGGGTTGAGCGAGGAAATGGTGAAAGCCCCGATCATCGACTGCATGCGTCGTTTTTCGGTGGCACATCCCGATGCAGAGGTGTCCCTGACCGTCGGCCTGACTGGGGAGTTGCTCTCGCTCGTCCACTCGGGTGGGCTGGATATCGTATTGGGCAGCCGCTGCAGCGATGAAGAACGTGGCGAGGTGCTTTGGTCCGAACCATTGGTGTGGGCGAGAGGGCCGATTGCGCTGGGCAGCGATGAGGTCACCACGCCTGTGCCCTTGGCGGTATTTTCTGATCAATGCCCTTATCGGGCCGCAGCTATCGAGGCCTTGGTACGCGCCGGGCGGCAATGGCGCATCGTTTGCCAGAGCCCAAGTGTCGGCGGGCTGATGACCGCCGTAAGTGGCGGGCTTGGGGTAACGCCTGTCACGCGATCTTCTGCTCTGGCTGCCGGCCTGGTGGAGGTGTCGACGTTGCCAGCCTTGCCTCAAGCGCAGTTCGTGCTGACGTCGGCGGCGACACCGAAGCGCTCGGCTGCCCTGCTGCTGGCGCAATTACGCCAATGTGTCGCGAAGGGAGAGCTTTGATCCGGCCTTTATCCACAGGCAAAAAAAACCGGCGTACGAGACGCCGGTTGTGCCAATGCCAGAAAAGCCCTTACAGCCCTTCGAGCATTGCCTTGTTACGCACCGCACCCTTGTCGGCACTGGTGGCCAGCAGGGCATAGGCCTTGAGCGCCGTGGTCACCTTGCGTGGACGGACCTCGGCTGGCTTCCAGCCCTTCTTGTCCTGTTCGACACGGCGTTCCGCCAGCTCTTCATCGCTGACCAGCAGGTTGATCGAACGGTTAGGGATGTCGATCAGTACCTTGTCGCCGTCGCGCACCAGGCCGATGGCGCCGCCCGCCGCGGCCTCTGGCGAGGCGTGGCCGATCGACAGGCCCGAGGTACCGCCCGAGAAGCGACCGTCGGTGAGCAGGGCGCAGGCCTTGCCCAGGCCTTTGGACTTGAGGTACGAGGTCGGGTAGAGCATTTCTTGCATGCCCGGGCCGCCTTTCGGGCCTTCGTAGCGGATGATGACGATGTCGCCGGCTTTCACCTCGTCGGCGAGGATGCCGCGCACGGCGCTGTCCTGGCTTTCGAAGATCTTCGCGGTGCCCTCGAACACGTGGATCGATTCGTCCACACCGGCCGTTTTGACCACGCAGCCATCCAGTGCGATGTTGCCGTACAGCACGGCCAGGCCGCCCTCTTGCGAGTAGGCGTGTTCGAAGCTGCGGATGCAGCCGTTTTCACGGTCGTCGTCGAGGGTTTCCCAACGGGTCGACTGGCTGAATGCGGTCTGGGTCGGGATACCGGCAGGGCCAGCCTTGAAGAAGGTGTGCACGGCTTCGTCATCGGTCTGGGTGATGTCCCATTTGGCGATGGCTTCTTCCATGCTGCGGCTGTGCACGGTCGGCAGGTCGGTGTGCAGCAGGCCGCCACGGGCCAGCGAACCGAGGATGCTGAAGATGCCGCCGGCGCGGTGGACGTCTTCCATGTGGTACTTCTGGATGTTCGGCGCCACTTTGCACAGCTGCGGCACTTTGCGTGACAGGCGGTCGATGTCGCGCAGGTCGAACGCCACTTCACCTTCTTGTGCTGCTGCCAGCAGGTGCAGGATGGTGTTGGTCGAACCGCCCATGGCGATGTCCAGCATCATGGCGTTTTCGAACGCTTTGAAGTTGGCGATGCTGCGTGGCAGGACCGACTCGTCATTCTCGCCGTAGTAGCGTTTGCACAGCTCGACGATGGTGCGGCCGGCCGTGAGGAACAGCTGCTCGCGGTCAGAGTGGGTGGCCAGGGTCGAACCGTTGCCCGGCAGGGCCAGGCCCAGGGCTTCGGTCAGGCAGTTCATCGAGTTGGCGGTGAACATGCCGGAGCACGAACCGCAGGTCGGGCAGGCGCTGCGCTCGTATTCTGCGACTTTCTCGTCGGAGGCCGTGGAGTCGGCTGCGATGACCATGGCATCGACCAGGTCCAGGCCGTGGCTGGCCAGCTTGGTCTTGCCGGCTTCCATCGGGCCGCCGGAAACGAAGATCACCGGGATGTTCAGGCGCAGGGCGGCCATCAGCATGCCGGGGGTGATCTTGTCGCAGTTGGAGATGCAGACGATGGCGTCAGCGCAGTGCGCATTGACCATGTATTCCACGGCGTCGGCAATGATTTCGCGGCTTGGCAGCGAGTACAGCATGCCGTCGTGGCCCATGGCGATGCCGTCATCGACCGCGATGGTGTTGAATTCCTTGGCCACGCCACCGGCGCGTTCGATTTCGCGAGCCACCAGCTGGCCCAGGTCCTTCAGGTGCACATGGCCCGGGACGAACTGGGTGAACGAGTTGGCGATGGCAATGATCGGTTTCTTGAAGTCTTCGTCCTTCATCCCGGTGGCGCGCCACAGGGCGCGGGCGCCGGCCATGTTGCGGCCTTGGGTGGAAGTCTTGGAACGATAATCAGGCATGAAACACTCCTGGCGGCTTAATCAGGTCACAAATAGGGGAGTGAGCTTCTCTTGTCCTTTGCGCCGCAGGCCGGTTGCCACTGGCACGGATGGGGCCAAGACGGCGCGGGATCGCCGCGTGCTTGACCAGAGCTCATAAACCCGCCGGGGATGACTGGCGATGAATAGGCCGATTCTACACCGCTGGCGCGGTGAGGGAATGCAGATGTGGATGGTTGGCGGGGGGATTGCGGCAGGAAAGGGCCGCTGGGCGGCCCTTTTTGGCAGATTTCAGCTGTTCGGCAGTAACCGGCAGGTGATGCTTTTGATGTAGCGGGTTTCGGCGATGGCCGGGTGTACCGGGTGATCCGGGCCCTGACCGCCTCGCTCGAGCAACTGCATGTTGCGGTCCAGGTGGCGGGCGCTGGTCAGCAGGATGTTGTTCAGATCGTCCTCGGGCAGATGCATCGAGCACGAGGCGCTGACGAGGATGCCGTCTTTGTTCAACATGCGCATGGCCTGTTCGTTCAGGCGGCGGTAGGCCGCTTCGCCGTTTTTCAGGTCTTTTTTGCGCTTGATGAAGGCAGGTGGGTCGGCAATGATCACGTCGAAGCGTTCTTCGGCCGCCTTCAGCTCGCGCAGGGCTTCGAACACGTCGCCTTCGATGCAGGTCAGCTTCTCGCTGATGCCGTTCAGTGCAGCATTACGCTCCACGCCGTCCAGGGCAAAGCCCGAGGCATCGACACAGAACACTTCGCTGGCGCCAAAGGCACCGGCCTGCACGCCCCAGCCGCCGATGTAGCTGAACAGGTCGAGTACACGCTTGCCCTTCACGTATGGCGCCAGGCGGGCCCGGTTCATGCGGTGGTCGTAGAACCAGCCCGTCTTCTGGCCTTCGCGCACCGGGGCCTCGAACTTGACGCCGTTCTCTTCCAGCGGCACCCAGTCCGGCACTTCGCCGTAGACGGTCTCGACATAGCGCTGCAGGCCTTCGGCGTCGCGCGCGGCGGAATCGTTCTTGAACAGGATGCCGCTGGGCTTGAGCACCTGCACCAGTGCGGCGATCACGTCATCCTTGTGCGCTTCCATGGTGGCCGAGGCCAGCTGCACCACGAGGATATCGAAGAAGCGGTCGACCACCAGGCCTGGGAGCAGGTCGGAGTCACCGTAGACCAGGCGGTAGCACGGCTGGTCGAACAGGCGCTCGCGCAGCGACAGGGCGACGTTCAGGCGGTGTACCAGCAGCGACTTGTCCAGCGGCAGCTTGATGTCGCGTGACAGCAGGCGGGCGCAGATCAGGTTGTTAGGGCTCAGCGCGACGATGCCCAGCGGCTTGCCGTTGGCTGCCTCGAGAATGGCCTGCTGACCCGCCTGGAAGCCTTGCAAAGGGGTCGCGCTGACATCGACTTCGTTGCTGTAGACCCACAGGTGGCCGGCGCGCAGGCGGCGGTCGGCATTGGCTTTGAGGCGAAGGCTGGGCAGGGACATGACGTCGCTCCGGGAAAAAGAGCGGGATTATAACGTGTCTGCGGTGCTTTCGCCTTTAGAGGAGTGGTAACCGGGGGCGCTTAGAGGGTTAAAATGCCGCGTCCTAAACGAGTGTGCACGTATGTCCCAAGAACTCAGCGCCGAACAGATCCAGCAAGCCTTGCAAGGCATCACCATCCCGCCTCAACCGCAGATCATGGTCGATCTGCAGTTCGAGCAGTACATGCCTGACCCGGACCTGGAAACCATCGCCAAGCTGATTTCCCAGGACCCGGGCCTCTCTGGCGCCTTGCTCAAGCTGGTCAACTCTCCGCACTTCGGCTTGTCCAACAAGATCGGTTCGATCCAGCGTGCGGTGAACCTGCTGGGTAGCCGTTCGATCATCAACCTGATCAACGCCCAGTCGATCAAGGGTGAGATGAGCGACGAGACCATCGTTACCCTCAACCGCTTCTGGGATACCGCCCAGGACGTGGCGATGACCTGCCTGACGCTGGCCAAGCGAACCGGCATTCAGGCGGCGGACGAGGCCTATACCCTTGGCCTCTTCCATGACTGTGGCGTGCCGTTGATGCTCAAGCGCTTCCCCACTTACATGGACGTGCTGGAAGAGGCATACGCCAAGGCCGATGAAGAAACACGCGTGGTCGATACCGAAAACCGAGCGTTCAACACCAACCATTCAGTGGTTGGCTACTTCACAGCCAAATCCTGGCGCTTGCCCGAACACCTCAGTGCGGCCATCGCCAACCACCACAATGCCTTGGCCGTGTTCCGCGACGATACCTCGCGCAACACCCAGAGCCAGCTGAAAAACCTGCTGGCGGTGCTGAAGATGGCCGAGCATATCTGCGCGTCCTACCGGGTGCTGGGCAACCAGTCGGTGGACCACGAATGGAATGCGGTCGGCCCGTTGGTGCTCGATTACATTGGCTTGTCGGAATACGATTTCGAAAACCTCAAGCAGAACATTCGCGAGTTGGGCGGACACTGACACATGCCGGAATTGCCAGAAGTAGAAACCACCCGGCGCGGTATTGCGCCACACCTGGAAGGTCAGCGCGTCAGCCGTGTGGTGGTACGCGACCGACGCCTGCGCTGGCCGATTCCGGAAGACCTCGATGTGCGTCTGTCAGGGCAGCGCATCGTCAGCGTGGAGCGACGCGCCAAGTACCTGTTGATCAATGCCGAAGTGGGGACGCTGATCAGCCACTTGGGCATGTCGGGCAACCTGCGGCTGGTCGAGCTGGGCTTGCCGGCGGCCAAGCATGAGCATGTCGACATCGAACTGGAGTCCGGGCTGATGCTGCGCTACACCGACCCACGCCGCTTTGGTGCCATGCTGTGGAGCCTGGACCCTCTGAACCATGAGCTACTGCTGCGCCTGGGGCCTGAGCCGCTGACCGACCTGTTCGATGGTGAGCGGCTGTTCCAGCTGTCCCGCGGGCGGTCGATGGCGGTCAAGCCGTTCATCATGGACAACGCGGTGGTGGTGGGAGTGGGCAACATCTACGCCACCGAGGCGCTGTTTGCTGCCGGTATCGACCCACGCCGGGAGGCGGGCGGGATTTCCCGGGCGCGCTACCTGAAGCTGGCGACCGAGATCAAGCGGGTGCTGGCGGCGGCGATCGAGCAGGGCGGTACCACCCTGCGTGACTTCATCGGTGGCGACGGGCAGCCGGGGTACTTCCAGCAGGAACTGTTTGTGTACGGGCGTGGCGGGCAGCCGTGCAAGGTATGCGGCACTGAGTTGCGCGAGGTGAAGCTGGGGCAGAGGGCGAGCGTGTACTGCCCGCGTTGCCAGCGATGAAACGTTCGCTGCGAACCTGTTGAAGCGAAACCTGAACGTTGGCGCGGTAACTGTGGGAGCGGGCATGCCCGCTCCCACAGGGACCGTGCAGAGAAGGGCAGTGATCAGCCCTTGCCAGTGATCCGGCGATACTTGGCCATCAGCTGTTCTTCGGTTTCCGGGTGCGCTTCATCCAGCGGGATGCAGTCGACCGGGCAGACCTGCTGGCACTGCGGCTCGTCGTAATGGCCTACGCACTGGGTGCACAGGTTAGGGTCGATCACGTAGATCTCTTCGCCTTGGGAGATAGCCTCGTTCGGGCACTCGGGTTCGCAGACGTCGCAATTGATGCAATCGTCGGTGATGATCAGGGACATGGGGGCTCCGGCCGGGGCTCACAGCCCGGGCATGTTCAACGCAATGGGCACAATTGTGCCGCATTCGCGCCCGCAGTGCACGCGGGCGCGACAATCAGGCGTCAGGCTTGCTTCTTGAAGCGTTCAGTCAGCGCGTCGGCTACCACCGGGTGGACGAACTTGCTGATATCACCGCCCAGCGCTGCAATCTCCCGGACCAAGGTCGAGGAAATGAACGAATAACGCTCCGACGGCGTCAGGAACAGGCTCTCGACATCGGGGGCCAGTTGCCGGTTCATGTTCGCCAGCTGGAACTCGTACTCGAAGTCGGACACCGCACGCAGGCCACGCAGGAAGACGTTGGCACCCTGTTCCTTGGCGAAATGCGCCAACAGGGAAGAGAAGCCGATGACTTCGACATTGGGCAGGTGCTTGGTGACCTCACGGGCGAGCTCAACCCGTTGTTCCAGCGGGAACAACGGGTTTTTCTTGGGGCTGGCCGCCACCGCGATGATCACGTGGTCGAATAGCCGCGAAGCGCGCTCGACCAGATCGCCATGGCCTTTGGTAATGGGGTCGAAAGTACCCGGGTACAACACTCGGTTCATCGCGTCATCCTGGCTGGAGTGCGTTGGGGAGTCGGATGGTAGCGCAGCGACGGCGCCCCGGCCAAGTCATGCGGCCGACTGATGGCACTATAGACAGGGGTCATATTCGTTGTCATGCGCTGTGTGCCAGGCGGGTGGCCAGTGCTTCACTGAGCCTGGCGCTGATGGCATACACCGACAATTGCGGGTTGGCGCCGATGCTGGTGGGGAACAGCGAGCCGTCGTGAATCGACAGGTTTTCCAGCTGGTGATGGCGGCCCAGGCTGTCGCACACCGCCTGGCGCGGGTCTTCGCCGAGGGCGCAGCCGCCCATCACATGGGCGCTGCCCAAGCGCGTGCGGAAGAGCTCCAGGCGCAGCCTGTCGATCATGGTCAGGGCCTGCTCCAGGCCTGATGCGGCGCTGGCGTCGCTGTGCACCGGGGTTACCTGGGTGGCGCCAGCGGCAAACTGGACTTGTGCCATGCTCCGGTAGGCGCGCCGCAAGCCGTCACGCAGGTAGTCGGTGACCGGGTAATCGAGCACGGGTGAACCATCGCCGCGCAGATCCACGGTCCCACCCTGGCTTTCGGGGTGAAAACCATCGCGTAGCAGCGCCAGCATCACATGGGTATGGGGCAGCTCGGCCATGCGCCGGGCATTCTCGTGGCCGTGCCCGCCCAGCAGGGTGCTGGCCAGGGCCGGATGCAGCGGCGGTACTTCCAGCTTGTAGCCAACCGGACCGTCTGCGCCCCCTTGCCACTGGAAATGGTCGCTGTAGATCGACTGCGGGGCGCCATAGTAGGGGTCGATACGCTCGCTGAAGCGCGCCGCACTGAAGTTGACCAGGTGCAGGAAGGTCCGCTTGCCCAGGCGGCCATGTGGGTCGGGCGCGGCAGAGCGCAGCAGCAGGGCCGGGCTGTTGATACCGCCACCGGCCAGGAGGTAATGGCGTGCCCGCACGCTGACCTGCCTGCCGGTTGGGTGTATGCCTTGGGCGTCCAGGGCCTGGCATGTCAGGCTCTGAATGCGTTCGCCGTTGTGGGTGAAGCGCTCGGCCCGTGCCAGGTACAGCAGCTCGCCGCCTTGCTCGAGGGTGGCAGGTATACGGGTCACCAGCATCGATTGTTTGGCATTCACCGGGCAACCCATGCCGCAGTAGCCCAGGTTCCAGCAGCCGCGCACGTTGCGCGGGATCACCCCCCAGCGGTAGCCCAGCTGTTCGCAGCCCCGACGCAGCACATCGTTGTTGGCATTCGGCGGCAAGGCCCAGGGGCTGATACCCAGTTCCTGCTCCATGCGTTCGAACCAGGGGCGTAGTTCATCCTCGCCCAAACCGTTCACGCCGTGGACCGAGGCCCAGTGCGCCAGGGTTTGCGGCGGGGTGCGAAAGCTCGAGGTCCAGTTCACCAGCGTGGTGCCCCCCACGGCACGGCCCTGCAGGATGGTAATGGCGCCATCCTTGCTCATGCGCCCCAGGCCTTCCTGGTAAAGGCTGGCGTAAGCTTCATTCTCCAGCAGGTGAAAATCGCTGCTGGTCTTCAGTGGGCCTTCTTCGATCAGCAGCACCTTGAAACCGGCTGCGCTGAGCACCTGTGCGCTGGTGGCGCCGCCGGCACCACTGCCGATCACGGCGATGTCGGCCTCCAGAAACAGGTCGTGCTCCAGGCGCGAGGCGTCGCGGGTGATCCAGCCGCGTTCGAGGCCTTGGCGAAACGGGTCGGGGACAGGCATTGGCGATGCTCTTGTTGTTTTCAGATTTTTGGTGGGCCCGGGTAACCGCAGTCTGCCCAGGATTCGGGGCGTTCGTACCAGGCCATTTGCAGCAGTTGCAGCAACGAGGCGTGCCCCATGCGTAGCAGGTTCAGCGAGCTGTCCTGCCAACGCTGCAGGAACGCCGTGACCTGTGTGGCGCCAGCTTGGCCCCAGCTGCCCCAGACGCCGGTCAGCGGGCCGCGAGTCAGCGGCAGGCTGAGCACGTCGAACAATTGCCGGGTGAGCTTGAGCATTTCCGGCGACAACGCCGCCAGCTTGTTGTCGAGGCTGCGCAACACCGGCGCATCGGTGGCCTGTGTACCGGCCAGGACCACCGGGATCAGCGCACGCAGCAGGGGCAGGTCGTCGTCACGGAGTACCTGATAGCCGGTCGCGGCGGTTTGCGCGCTGCACCCCACCAGGCTGGCGCCAGCCAGAAAAGCACTGGCGCCGAGGCTGAAGCGCAGCAGTTCGCGGCGGTGCATGGCGCGGCCCTCAGCGGATGAACAATTTGTAGACCAGGCGCTGCAAGGCTTTGCCATAAGGCGGGTAAATCAGCCGTGCGGCGTTGAAACGTTGCTTGGCAAGTACCGCCTTGGCCTTGCTGAAGGTCAGGAAACCGTCGTGACCATGGTAGTGGCCCATGCCTGAAGGGCCGATGCCACCGAAGGGCAGATCGTCCTGGGCGACATGCAGCAAGGTGTCGTTCAGGCACACACCACCGGAGTGGGTGTGACGCAGCACATGCTCCTGGGTGCGGCGGTCATAGCCAAAGAAGTACAGCGCCAATGGGCGCGGGCGCTGGTTGATGTAGGCCAAGGCCTGGTCGATGCCGTCATAAGGCACTAGCGGTAGTAGCGGGCCGAAGATTTCGTCCTGCATCACCTGCATGCTGTCGTTCACGTCCAGCAGCAAGTGTGGCGGCATGCGCCGGCCCTGAGGGGCTTCGCCTGGGTACAAGTCGAGTACTTGCGCGCCTTTGGCGCGGGCATCGTCCAGCAGGTGCTGCAAGCGCTGCAACTGGCGCGGGTTGATGATGGCGGTGTAGTCGGGGTTGTCGGCGATGCGCGGGTACAGTCGGTGCACGGCGCGCTGGTAGGCGTCGCTGAAGGCGGGCAGCCGTTCGCGCGGCACCAGTACGTAGTCGGGGGCGACGCAGGTCTGGCCGGCGTTGAGGGTCTTGCCGAAGGCGATGCGCTCGGCGGCGCTGTCCAGCGGCACATCGGCAGAAACAATAGCGGGGGACTTGCCACCCAGCTCCAGGGTGACCGGGGTCAGGTTGTGTGCGGCAGCCTGCATCACCTGGCGGCCCACGCTGGTGGCACCGGTGAACAGCAGGTGGTCGAAGGGCAGGCGGGCGAAGGCCTGGCCCACCTCGACCTCACCGAGCACAACGCTGACCAGGTCTGTGGGGAACACGCGCTCGAGCAGTTGCTGCAGGGCCAGGCCCGTCGCGGGCGTGGCCTCGCTAAGCTTGAGCATGACCCGGTTGCCGGCGGCCAGGGCGCAGGTCAACGGGCCGATGGCGAGGAACAGCGGGTAGTTCCACGGTACGATGATGCCGACCACGCCCAAGGGTTGATAGCGCACCTGTGCGCTGGCCGGCTGGAACGCCAGGCCGACGCGGCGTCGGCTGCTGCGCATCCAGCGTTGCAAGTGCTTTTCGGCGTGGCGCAGGCCCTGTACTGACGGTAGCAGCTCGGCCAGCAAGGTCTCGTCCGCACTGCGCCCGGCAAAATCCTGGCTGATGGCGTCGATCAGTTCTGCCTGGCTGCTCAGCAAGGCTTCACGCAGGCTTTTCAGCCACTGCCGCCGCTGCGCCAACGGTGGCAGCGGGTTACCGGCAAAGGCCAGGCGTTGGGCCGCGAACGCCGTCGCGAGGTCGAGGTCGGATTGCACAGAGGGCAAGGCACTGGACGAGTTCATGGCGGTGTCGAGTCCGGGCAGGGGTTGCCTAGAGCCTATACTCTAATTTGTACCATGGTGCGAATTTTTACAGGCCGTTCAACGGTGCATTCCACCTGTAATAAGCCGTAAGATAAACCTTTGATGAAGGCCCGCAGACTGGGAGCTGAGCATGGCCCCGCGCATGAAGACCCGAGAGCGCATCGTGCAGAACAGCCTGGAGCTGTTCAACCAGCAGGGCGAACGCAGCGTCAGTACCAACCACATCGCCGCGCACATGGAAATCTCGCCCGGCAACCTGTATTACCACTTCCCCAACAAGCAGGCGATCATTGCCCTGTTGTTCAGCCAGTACGAAGCGCTGGTGGACAGCTTTCTGCGCCCGCCACAGGGCCGCGCGGCAACCGTGGAAGACAAGCGCTTCTACCTCAAGGCCTTGCTGGCGGCGATGTGGAACTACCGCTTCCTGCACCGTGACCTGGAGCATCTGCTGGACAGCGATGCCGAACTGGCCGCCCGTTACCGGCGATTTTCCGAGCGCTGCCTGCGCCAGGGCCAGGCGATCTACCGCGGCTTCGTCGAGGCGGGCATCCTGGCCATGGCGCCGGCACAGATCGAATCGCTGACCATCAACGCCTGGATCGTGCTGACGTCATGGGTACGTTTTCTCAGCACCACGCGTGAACATTCCGCGCACTTGGGTGAAGAAGCCTTCAAGCGCGGCGTCTATCAGGTGCTTGTGCTGGAACTCGGCTTCGTCACCGACAATGCTCGCACTGCCGTGGACGCACTGTGCGAGGAATTCCATGTACCGTTCAACCAGGCCCTGGAGCACTAGCTCAGGGCCCTCGTGCCATTGATCAGGAGATTGTCATGCCCCTTGCGCAATTGATCACCCCGCAGCAGTTGGCCGAGCGACTGGACTCGCCCGGGTTGGTGATCCTCGACTGCCGTTTTGCTCTCGAGGATGTGGACTATGGCCAGCGCAGCTATGCCCAGGGGCATATTGCCGGGGCGCATTTTGCCGACCTGGACCGCGACCTCAGCGGGCCGGTGAGCAAGGGGCGCACCGGGCGCCACCCGTTGCCCGATCCGCAGCGGCTGGTCGAGCGCCTGCGAGAGTGGGGGCTGAACAACGATAGCGAAGTGGTGCTGTACGACGATGGCCCCGGCGCCTTTGCCGCCCGGGCCTGGTGGCTGCTGGTCTGGCTGGGCAAGCGCAGCGGTGTGGCGATTCTCGACGGTGGCCTGAAGGCCTGGCACGCGGCGCACCTGCCGTTGAGCCTGGACCCGCCGCCCAAACGTGAGGGCACTTTCAGTGGTGAGCCGGACGCGAAGCTGCTGATTGATGCCGACCATCTGGGCAAGCGCCTTGGTAGCACAGACCTGACCTTGATCGATGCGCGTGCCTTGCCGCGTTTTCGTGGTGAAGTGGAGCCGATCGACCCGGTGGCGGGGCATATTCCCGGTGCCCAGTGCGCGGCATTTACCGACAACCTGGGGGCTGATGGGCGTTTTTTGCCGGCGGATCAGCTTAAGCAGCGCTTTGCTGAAAAGCTGGCCGGGCGGGCACCGGCGCAGTTGGTGTCTTACTGCGGCTCTGGGGTAACGGCTTGTCATAACCTGTTTGCCATGGCGCTGGCGGGGTACCCGCTGGGCAAGTTGTATGCCGGGTCGTGGAGTGAATGGATCAACAACCCGCAGCATGCTGTGGCCACCGGCGAGTAAGCAGGTCGGGTTGAATCCCTGTAGGCGCGCGCAGCCTCTATCAGCTTGAGGCTAGCTACCGTCCACCAGCCACTGCGGAATCCGTCGCTCCAGGTAGTACCCCGGATTTCGCAGGCTGCCATCGACAAAGCCCACATGCCCACCGCGGCCATGCAGTTCGAAGCGGGTCTGTGGTGACAGTTCACGGGCCGTCGGCAGGCTGTGGCTGGACACGAACGGGTCATCGCTGGAATGGATGATCAGCGTTGGTGTGCGGTTCTGGCCAAGGAAGAAGTGGCTGGATGAGCGGCGATAGTAGTCGTGTGCATCGCGAAAGCCATTGAGCGGTGCAGTGACTTTTCCGTCGAAGTCCCAGAATGTGCGCAAGTTGGTGAGTTGGCCCAGACGTTCCAGTGTCGCCAGCTGCTCGTGCTGGCCCCGGGCGTGGAAGTGCCGCTGTTTGAGCTGAACATATGCAAGCATTTCGCGCATGAAATGCGCCTGATACACCTTGGAGAAGCCCTGGCCGATGCGGTCGGCACAGTGGTCCAGGCGAAAGGGTACCGATACTGCAACTGCTGCCTCCAGTTGGCTGGCGACGCCGCTCTCACCCAGGTACTTCAACAGTACATTGCCACCCAGCGAATAACCCACTGCGTACAGCGGTGCCAGCGGGCGCTGGGCGCGAAGATGGCTGACAATTTCCGCCAGGTCTTCGCTGGCGCCGGAGTGGTAGCTGCGCGGCAACAGGTTGGGTTCGCCTGAACAACCACGCCAGTTCACTGCCACGCTGGCCCAGCCGCGGCTTTGCAGCGCTTGCTGCAAGCCTTTCACGTAAGGCGAGTGAGACGAGCCGGTCAGCCCATGCAGCACCAGTACCAGTGGTGCATGGGGTTGGTGCGGGCCGTGCCAGTCCAGGTCGATGAAGTCGCCGTCGGCCAGCCACAGTCGCTCACGGTCACGCTGCAGCTCAGGCAGCTTGCGCCAGAGTGGCCCCCACAGGGTCTGCAGGTGGGGATTGGACAGGCCGATGGCCGGACGGAATGTGGCGTTGTGGCTGGGCATGCTAGGCGACTCATGATGTGCCGTTCTAGCTTGCCACGAAACAGCGCCCCAGTACCTGCGCTATTGGTGGAAGTGAAGGTGCAGCTTCAACCATGGCGCAGGTGGGGTGTGGTCACTGCGTACACCCCACCCGGCGGGTAATCAGCCCCGCTGCCAGAGTGCGTAGTGCACCTGGCCGGTCTTCTTCTCGCGGTGCAGGCGCCAGTTGCCTGGCAACTGCAAGGTCGAGGGTGCCGCTTCGCTTTCGGTGTAGACCCATGCCTGCTCGCTCAGCCACTGGTTCTGCTCCAGCATGTTGCAGGTGTTGGCCAACAGGTCCTGGTGGAACGGCGGGTCGAGGAACACGACATCGAACTGCTGCTTGGCCGGGCCTTGCAGGTAGCGCAGGGCGTCGGTCTGCAGAATTTGCCCGCGGGGACAGCGCAGGATTTCGAGGTTGTTCTTCAGGTTGGCGATGGCCGCAGGGTTGCTATCCAGCGCCACGGCGTCCTCGGCCCCACGGGACAGGGCTTCGAGCACCAGGGCGCCACTGCCGGTGAAGGCGTCCAGCACGCGGGCACCCTCGATGTAGGGGGCCAGCCAGTTGAATACGGTTTCCCGTACGCGGTCAGGCGTTGGCCGCAGGCCTTCGCCTTCCGGCACCGCCAGGCGGCGGCTGCGCCACTCGCCGGCGATGATGCGCAGGTGGCCCTGGCCCTTGCTTTGGCCCGCTTGCGGGCGGGCGGGAGGGGTGGATCTTGGCATTAGTGCTCCGGTACCCCGAGCGGTTGCTCGGAGGGCTTGTCAGTGGGTGCTGGCAGCGGTTTTTGTGGCACTTTCGGGCCAACGGTGACGATCACCAGTTTATCGGCTGACAGGTGTTTGTTCATGGCTGCCTTGACCTGTTCGACGGTAAGGGCCTGGGACTGTTGCATGAAGTCCTCCAGCCAGGTCAGCGGCAAGTTGTAGAAGCCGATCGCGCCCAGTTGGCCGACGATGCTGGCGTTGCTGGCATTGGACAGCGGGAAGCTGCCGGCCAGCTCGCGCTTGGCATCGTCCAGCTCCTGTTGGGTCGGGCCCGTCTTCAGGTAGTCGGCGAGAATGCCTTGCACCAGCTTGAGCGTGCCTTCGCTAAGCTCGGCACGGGTCTGCAGGTTGATCATGAACGGGCCGCGCACCTGCATCGGGCTGAATGCCGAGTAAACGCCGTAGGTCAGGCCGCGCTTCTCTCGCACCTCGCTCATCAGCCGGGTACCGAAGGCGCCACCGCCAAGGATCTGGTTGCCCATGGACAGGGCTGGCCAGTCCGGGTCCTGGCGGTCGATCCCCAGTTCGGCCAGCATCAGGTGGGTCTGCTTGGACGGGAAGTCGATGTGGGTCAGGCCGGCCTTGGCGTCTGTGGGTTGGGCCGGTGCGGCCAGCGCAGGGCCCTTGGGCAGGCCGGCAGACACCTGTGCGGCGATGGCTTCGGCCTCTGCACGGCTGAGGTCGCCGACCAGGGCGATTACCGCATTGCCGCCGGTATAGGCCTTTGCGTGGAACGCGCGCAACTGCGCAAGGCTGATGCCCGTGATGCTCTCGGCGGTGCCGTCGCTTGGGTGGGCGTAGGGGTGGTCGCCATAGAGCTTGCCGAAAAGGGCCTTGCCGGCGATCTTGCCGGGGTTTTGCTTCTCATACTCGAAGCCAGCCAGCATCTGGTTCTTGATGCGCTTGAGGGCATCCTCGGGGAATGTCGGCTTGCCCGCCACCTCTGTAAACAGTTTGAGGGCCGGTTCGCGCTTGTCCTTGGCACTGAGGCTGCGCAGCGATGCGACGGCCATGTCGCGGTAGGAGCCGTTGCCAAAGTCTGCACCCAGGCCTTCGAAGCCCTCGGCGATGGCGGTGACGTCCTTGCCGGCCACGCCCTCGTTGAGCATGGCGTTGGTCAGGGCGGCCAGGCCTGGCGTGCCGCCATCCTGGCTGCTGCCGGCGGCGAAGGTGACACGCAGGTCGAACATGGGCAGTTCGCGAGCCTCGACGAACAGCACCCGGGCACCCTCGGCGGTGTTCCAGTGCTGGATGTTCAACTGACGCCGGCTGGGTGCCTTGCCATTCAGTTCGGCCAGCGATTGCAAGGTGTTGGCCGGGCGGGCTGCGCTGCTGTCGGCCTTGGCAGCGTTGTCGGCCATGGCCGGAGCGGCCAGCACAGCTGCCAGCGCCAGGGCACGAATGCCCGTGGCCAGCAGGGTTGGGCGTGGTGCGCGGCGATCACTCATGAGCGGACTCCTCGGGCAGTACATGGGCAACGCTCAGGCGTTCGCGGGTGAAGTAGGTGCGCGCGGCGTTCTGGATGTCCTGCGGGGTGACGCGCTTGAGCTCGTCCAGTTCGCTGTCGATCAGCTTCCAGGACAGGCCGACGGTTTCCAGCTGGCCGATGGTGGTGGCCTGGCTGCTGATGGAGTCGCGGTCGTAGACGAGGCCGGCGATGACCTGGGCGCGTACGCGTTCCAGCTCTTCGGCGCTGGGTGGCGTGCTCTTGAGTTCGTCAAGCAGCTGCCAGATGCCTTTCTCGACGTCGGCGAGGGTTTTCTGCTTCTGCACATTCGGCGTCGCCGAGATCAGGAACAGGCTGTCGCCGCGGGTGAAGGCGTTGTAGCTGGACGAAGCGCCGGCGACCAGTTCCTGGCCACGCTCCAGGCGGGCCGGCATGCGGGCGCTGTAGCCACCGTCGAGCAGTGCCGAGATCAGGCGCAGGGCATGCACCGTACGTGGGTCCTTGGCGGTGGGCAAGCCGGGCACGTTGAAGCCGTAGATCAGGCTTGGCAGTTGGGTGCGTACGTGCAGGGTCAACTGGCGCCAACCTGGTTCGGCCAGTTCCAGAGGCAGCTTGGCTGGCGGCACGGCGCGTTTGGGAATATTGCCGAAATACTTCTGCGCCAGGCCCTTGACCTCGTCGGCGGTGACATCACCGACCACCACCAGGGTGGCGTTGTTGGGGGCGTACCAGGACTCGTACCAATGGCGAAGTTCCTCGACCTTCATACGCTCCAGGTCGGCCATCCAGCCAATGGTCGGCGTGTGGTAGCCGCTGGCCGGGTAGGCCATGGCGCGGAACAGCTCGAATGCCTTGGCATTGGGCTTGTCGTCGGTGCGCAGGCGGCGTTCTTCCTTGATGACCTCGATTTCGCGGCTGAACTCGTCGGCAGGCAGACGCAGGCTGGCAAGGCGATCGGCCTCCAGCTCCAGCGCTACCGGCAGGCGGTCACGGGCCAGCACTTGGTAATAGGCGGTGTAATCGTCGCTGGTGAAGGCGTTTTCATCGGCGCCGAGGTCACGCAGAATGCGCGAAGCCTCGCCGGGGCCGACCTTTGCGCTGCCCTTGAACATCATGTGTTCCAGCGCATGGGACAAGCCGGTCTGGCCCGGGGTCTCGTAGCTGGAGCCAACCTTGTACCAGATCTGCGATACCACCACCGGGGCGCGATGGTCTTCGCGGACCACGACCTTCAGGCCATTGTCGAGGATGAATTCGTGGGTGGGTTGCACATCGGCGGCGAAGGCCGCGAGCGGCAGGCAGAGCGTGCCGAGCAACAGGCCAGCGGCGCGGCGGGCTAGAGCATTCATACGGTGTTTAACCTGTTCGGCGGCCCGCTGGGTTTAGCGTCGGCAGGCCAGGAGGTGCTAGGATACTGATCCGGTTGCCTGGCGACCATGCCTGTCGCCGTTCTGGCCCACAGGACACTAAGACAAAACGTTGCGCATGAACCAGCCGGCTTCAAGATAGTCTGTTCTGCGTAGAGAGAATTCCCGATTGGCCATAGCTGGCCTATCGCTACCCTGAGATAGCCGTCTTCCATGTTTGGTTCCAACGACGACAAAAAAGCGCCGGCCGAGGCTGGTGAGAAGAAAGGCCTGTTCAGCTGGTTTCGCAAGAAGCCGCAGCCACCTGTGGGAGCGGACGTACCCGCGAATGCCCCCCCCGCTGTCGAGCAGTCTGCAGCCGCTCCGGTCGAGGGTTCTACCGCCGAAACGCCACAGGCCCCCGAACCCGCCCAGGCCCCTGCGACCCCACAGCTGACCGTGCCGCAGCCGGTCGCTGCACCCGCCCGGCCCCCGGTAGTCGAGGCCCCCGCCCCTGAACCGGTAGCGTCCCAGCCGTTGCAGGCCCCTGAGCCCGAGCCGGTCGCATCCCGGCCACTGGTGGCACCTGCACCGCAGCCGGTCGCGTCCATGCCCTTGCAGGCGGCCCCTGTCGAGTCCGCCCCTGTCGAGGCCGCAGCGCCGGTCAGCAACCTGGTGTTGCCGGTTGCCGAAGAGCCCGTCGCCCTGGTACCGGACCTGGAGCCAAAAGCACCGCCGGCAATCCCGGAGCGCGCGGTGCCAGCCCCCGTGGCCTCTGTTGCTGCACCCGTCGAACAGGCCAAGCCCGGCTTCTTCGCGCGCCTCAAGCAAGGCCTGTCCAAGACCAGTGCCAGCATCGGCGAGGGCATGGCCAGCCTGTTCCTCGGCAAGAAGGTCATCGACGACGACCTGCTCGACGAAATCGAGACGCGCCTGCTGACCGCCGACGTGGGTGTGGAGGCTACCTCGGCCATCGTCCAGAACCTGACCCAGAAGGTTGCGCGCAAGCAGTTGGCCGATGCCGATGCCCTGTACAAATCGTTGCAGGAAGAACTGGCTGCGCTGCTGCGCCCGGTCGAGCAGCCGCTGAGTGTACAGGCCCAGAACAAGCCTTATGTGATCCTCGTGGTTGGCGTCAACGGTGCCGGCAAGACCACCACTATCGGCAAACTGGCGAAAAAGCTGCAACTGGAAGGCAAGAAGGTCATGCTGGCTGCCGGTGATACCTTCCGTGCAGCAGCGGTCGAGCAGTTGCAGGTGTGGGGCGAGCGTAACCAGATTCCGGTGATCGCCCAGCATACCGGCGCCGACTCAGCTTCGGTGATCTTCGATGCCGTGCAGGCCGCCAAGGCCCGTGGCGTCGACGTGCTGATCGCCGACACTGCCGGCCGCCTGCACACCAAGGACAACCTGATGGAAGAGCTGAAGAAGGTCCGCCGGGTCATCGGCAAGCTCGACGTTGAGGCACCGCACGAGGTGCTGCTGGTGCTTGACGCCGGCACCGGCCAGAACGCCATCAGTCAGGCCAAGTACTTCAACCAGAGCGTCGAGCTGACCGGCCTGGCCCTGACCAAGCTGGACGGCACTGCCAAGGGCGGGGTGATCTTCGCCCTGGCCAAGCAGTTCAACATCCCGATCCGTTTCATCGGTGTCGGTGAAGGCATCGACGACCTGCGTACCTTCGAAGCCGAGCCGTTCGTCAAGGCTCTGTTCGCCGAGCGAGATTGACCATGATCCGATTCGAGCAGGTTGCCAAGCGCTATCCCAACGGTCATGTGGGTTTGCATGAGCTGAGTTTCCGGGCGCGCCGGGGCGAATTCCTGTTCGTCACCGGCCACTCGGGCGCTGGCAAGAGCACCTTGCTGCGCCTGTTGCTGGCCATGGAGCGCCCGACCAGCGGCAAGCTGATGCTGGCAGGGCAGGACCTGGGCCAGATCAGCAATGCGCAAATCCCGTTCCTGCGCCGGCAGATCGGCGTGGTGTTCCAGAACCACCAGCTGTTGTTCGACCGCACGGTATTCAACAACATTGCCTTGCCGCTGCAGATTCTCGGCCTGTCCAAGCTCGAGATCGCCAAGCGCGTGGACTCGGCCCTGGAGCGTGTATCGCTGTCCGACAAAGGCGAGCTGTTCCCGGCCGACCTGTCCACCGGGCAGCAGCAGCGGGTGGGTATCGCCCGCGCCATCGTTCACCAGCCGGCGCTGCTGCTGGCCGACGAGCCCACCGGTAACCTCGACCCGCGCCTGGCTGCAGAGATCATGGGCGTGTTCGAGGACATCAACCGCCTGGGCACGACGGTATTGATCGCCAGCCACGACCTGGCACTGATCGCGCGCATGCGCCACCGCATGCTGACCTTGCAACGCGGCCGCTTGATCGGCGATGGGGAGGCCGGGCAATGAACACTACACGTACGCCGAAGGTTTCCGAGCGGGTCGCACCGAAACCGGCCGATCCGCAACCTGCGAAGAAAAAACGCGGTGAAGACGATGATGGCCCGGACTTCCGCACCCTGCTGCATGCCTGGCTGGAAAGCCACCGTGCCAGCTTGGCCGACAGCCTGCGCCGCCTGGGCAAGCAGCCGATCGGCAGTTTCTTCACCTGCCTGGTGATGGCAGTGGCGTTGAGCATGCCGATGGGCCTGTCCTTGTTGCTGAAGAACGTCGAGCAGCTTGGCGGTTCGTGGCAGCGCGCTGCGCAGATTTCGCTGTACCTCAAGCTTGATGCCGGCAGCCGCGATGGCGAAGCGCTGCGCGACGAGATCAAGGGCATGCCTGGGGTGGCGGACGCCCAGTATGTCAGCCGCGAGCAGGCGCTGGAGGAGTTCCAGCAGCAGTCCGGGCTGGGCGAGGCCCTGCGCGAACTGCCAGACAACCCACTGCCGGGTGTGGTGGTGGTAACCCCGACCGAGGTCGACAAGCCGGCCCTGGAAGCCTTGCGTCAGCGCCTGTCGGAGTTGCCGCGGGTGGACGTGGCGCAACTGGACCTGGTCTGGGTCGAGCGCCTGGCAGCCATCCTCAAGTTGGGTGACCGCTTCGTCTTCGGACTGGCCGTGATGCTGATTTCTGCCCTGCTGTTAGTAATCGGTAACACAATTCGTCTACACATTGAAAACCGCCGAATCGAGATCGAAGTGATCAAGCTGGTCGGCGGCACCGACGCCTACGTGCGCCGGCCTTTCCTGTACATGGGCGCCCTGTATGGCCTGGGCGCAGGCCTGCTGGCGTGGGGCATCCTGGCGTTTGGCCTGAACTGGCTGAACGAGGCGGTGGTAGGGCTTTCCGGGCTGTATGGCAGTGACTTCGCCCTGGGCGGCGTCCCGGCTTCCGATGGTCTGTCGCTCTTGATCGGAGCCGTGCTGTTGGGGTATATCGGTGCATGGATTGCAGTCGCCCGCCACTTGAACGAGCTGGCGCCGCGATAGTTTTTACCTGCCAGCATTGACATTTTCTTCACTACGGAACTTGTACCGTCGTTCCGGGTCAATGTTGGCAGCGCCCACAAGGTGCGAGTTTTGTAAGTCGGAGGTTCTTGAATGACCACATCGTTGCAACCTGCCTATGCCCTGGTACCCGGTGCAAACCTGGAAGCCTACGTGCACACGGTCAACAGCATCCCGCTGCTGACGGTCGAGCAGGAGCGTGATCTGGGCGAGCGTCTCTATTATGAGCAGGATGTCGAGGCCGCTCGTCAGATGGTGATGGCCCACCTGCGTTTTGTTGTACATATCGCCCGTAGCTATGCCGGCTACGGGTTGGCACAGGCTGACCTGATCCAGGAAGGCAACGTCGGCCTGATGAAAGCCGTCAAGCGCTTCAACCCGGAAATGGGCGTGCGTCTGGTATCGTTCGCCGTGCACTGGATCAAGGCAGAGATCCACGAGTTCATTCTGCGCAACTGGCGCATCGTGAAGGTGGCTACCACCAAGGCTCAGCGCAAGCTGTTCTTCAACCTGCGTAGCCAGAAGAAGCGTCTGGCGTGGCTGAACAACGACGAAGTGCATCGCGTGGCGGAAAGCCTTGGCGTCGAGCCGCGTGAAGTGCGCGAGATGGAAAGCCGCCTCAGTGGCCAGGACATGGCCTTTGACCCGGCAGCGGAAGCTGACGACGACAGCGCCTTCCAGTCGCCTGCGCATTACCTGGAAGACCACCGTTACGATCCGGCGGTGCAGCTGGAGGATGCCGACTGGAGTGACAACTCCACCAGCAACCTGCACGAAGCGCTGCAAGGCCTGGACGAGCGTAGCCGCGACATTCTCTACCAGCGTTGGCTGGCGGAAGAGAAGGCCACGCTGCATGAACTGGCAGACAAGTACAGCGTATCGGCGGAGCGTATTCGCCAACTGGAGAAGAATGCGATGAATAAGGTCAAGGCCCTGATCGCTGCCTGATCGAGTCTGGGTTGTAAAGAAAAGCCGCTGACCCGAATGGGGTGAGCGGCTTTTTTGTTTGTGCTGGTTTTGCTGGCCTCTTCGCGGGTAAACCCGCTCCTACAGGAGATGCGGTTGCCCGTAGGCGCGGGTTTGCCCGCGAGGAGGCCGGGGATGCGGTTGCCCGTAGGTGCGGGTTTGCCCGCGAGGAGGCCGGGGATGCGGTTGCCCGTAGGCGCGGGTTTGCCCGCGAGGAGGCCGGGGATGCGGTTGCCCGTAGGCGCGGGTTTGCCCGTGAGGAGGCCGGGGATGCGGTTGCCCGTAGGAGCGGGTTTGCCCGCGAGGAGGCCGGGGGTGCGGTTGCCCGTAGGAGCGGGTTTACCCGCGAAAGGGCCGGGCCTGCATTCAAAGCTTTCTGGATGAGCCCAGCTGCATCAAGTAGCTGGGCCCGCCCAACTGGCTCATCTGCCGGCGAATCCAGCTGGCCCGGCTGGCCACATACGCACTCGGCCGGCTGGCGCTCCACTTGATCGGGCTAGGCAGCACCGCAGCCAGCTGCGCTGCCTGCTGACGGCTGAGCCGGCTGGCGTCGACACCAAAGTGATAACGCGCCGCCGCCTGGGCACCAAACACGCCCTTGCCCCACTCAGCGCTGTTCAAATAGACCTCGAGAATCCTTTCCTTCGACCAGAACAGCTCGATCAGTGCAGTGAACCAGGCCTCCAGTCCCTTGCGAAACCAGCTGCGGCCTGACCACAGGAAGAGATTCTTGGCCACTTGTTGGGTCAGGGTGCTGGCGCCGCGAATATTACCGCCGCGCTCGTTGTGCGCCAGGGCCGCCTGAATGGCCGGGATGTCGAAACCCCAGTGGCTGGCGAACTTCTGGTCCTCGCCAGCAATGACCGCAACCTTGAGCTGATCGGAGATGTTCTCCCATGGCTCCCAGTCGCGCTGCAGGTCGATCGGTTCACCACTCACCCAAGACTGTACCTTGCGCTCGACCATCAGCGCCGTGCCGGGCGGTGGGATCCAGCGGAACACCAGCACCAGTACGATGCTGCCGGCAACGAACCAGAGCAGGGCACGGGAGAGGCGACGGATAAGCGTTGACAGCATGTCGATGGCTTGGCCCTAAGGGTGGAAGGGGCCATTATACAGACCCGATACAAGGAGTCGTCCCATGCTTCGCAGCTTCCTGATGCTTGCCGCCTTTTTTGGCTTTACCGGGGTCGCCCTGGGCGCCTTCGCCGCTCATGGCCTGAAAAACCGGCTGACGGCTGACTACCTGGCGATCTTCCATACTGGCGTGACTTACCAACTGGTCCATGCCTTGGCGATTTTCGGCGTTGCGGTGCTCTCGGCGCACCTGCCCGGGCGCCTGGTGGGGTGGGCCGGCGGCCTGTTTGCGTTGGGCATCCTGCTGTTCTCCGGCAGCCTGTACCTACTGACCCTCAGTGGCCTCGGCAAGCTTGGCATCATCACCCCGATTGGTGGCTTGTGCTTCCTCGGCGGCTGGTTGTGCCTGGGCCTGGCAGCCTGGCGGCTGGGCTGACCGAGTGGTCCACAATCACGACTAATGGCGCGCACCGCCCTTGGGTTGCAGGGCGGTTCGGCGCTAGAATGCTGGCCCCAAAGAACAATGGTGGCCGTGCGCATGCGCATTAAATTGAACGGTGAACCTTACGAACTGCCTGCCGGCGAAAGCGTTGCAGCCCTGCTGGCGCGCCTTGAGCTGACCGGGCGCCGTGTTGCAGTGGAACTGAACCTGGATATCGTGCCGCGCAGCCAGCACGACAGTACGCTGCTGAATGACGGTGACCAGGTCGAAGTGGTCCACGCCATCGGTGGCGGCTGACAGCAGCCCGGCGGTTCACAAGCAAGCCCTGCAACCTTTTCCCGAGGAACAACGATGAGCAACGTTCGTAGCGACAAGCCCTTCACCCTGGCCGGGCGTACTTTCCAGTCGCGCCTGCTGGTCGGTACCGGCAAGTACCGTGACATGGAAGAAACCCGCCTGGCCACCGAGGCCTCGGGTGCCGAAATCGTCACTGTCGCTGTGCGCCGCACCAACCTTGGCCAGAACGCGGGCGAGCCGAACCTGCTCGATGTGCTGTCGCCTGACAAGTACACCATCCTGCCGAACACTGCAGGCTGCTTTGATGCAGTGGAAGCGGTACGCACTTGCCGTCTGGCGCGCGAACTGCTCGATGGGCGCAAATCGCACGAGTCCCGCACGCTGGTGAAGCTGGAAGTGCTGGCTGACCAGAAAACCCTGTTCCCCAACGTGATCGAAACCCTCAAGGCTGCCGAAGTGCTGGTCAAGGAAGGTTTCGACGTCATGGTCTACACCAGCGATGATCCGATCATCGCCCGTCAGCTGGCCGAAGTCGGCTGCATCGCAGTCATGCCGCTGGCTGGCCTGATTGGCACCGGCCTGGGTATTTGCAACCCTTACAACCTGCAGATCATCCTGGAAGAATCCAAGGTGCCGGTGCTGGTCGATGCCGGTGTGGGTACCGCATCCGACGCCACCATCGCCATGGAAATGGGCTGTGAGGCGGTGCTGATGAACTCGGCCATCGCCCATGCCCAGCAGCCAGTGCTGATGGCCGAGGCCATGAAGCACGCCATTGTCGCGGGTCGCATGGCCTATCTGGCCGGTCGTATGCCGAAGAAACTCTATGCCAGCGCCTCTTCGCCGCTGGATGGTCTGATCAAGTAAGAGCAACTGATGACTGAATCGCACGATACGCCGATCACCCCCGACGGCGAAGCCCGCCCACACCGCCGCATCAAGAGCTTCGTGATGCGTGCCGGGCGCATGACCGAAGGCCAGCAACGCGGCCTTGACCAAGGCGGCCCGCTGTACATCCTGCCACTGGCTGACAGCCCGGTTGACTACGACCAGGTGTTCGGCCGCTCGGCCCCGCGCACCTTGGAGATCGGCTTCGGCATGGGCCATTCCCTGCTGGAAATGGCCGCTGCCGCACCGGAGCAGGACTTCATCGGTGTGGAAGTGCACCGCCCGGGTGTTGGCGCGCTGCTCAATGGCGTGCTGACTCAGGGGCTGAAAAACCTGCGGGTGTATGACTGTGATGCCATCGAGGTGCTGAACCGCTGCGTGGCGGATAATAGCCTCGATCGATTGATGCTGTTCTTCCCAGACCCTTGGCACAAGGCGCGTCACCACAAGCGCCGCATTGTCCAGCTGGAGTTCGCCGAGCTGGTACGTCGCAAGCTCAAGCCCGGTGGCGTGTTCCACATGGCCACCGATTGGGAGCCGTATGCCGAGTACATGCTGGAGGTAATGAGCGCTGCCCCGGGCTATCGCAACCGTGCGGCAGACGGCACCTATGTGCCGCGCCCCGAAGAGCGCCCGATCACCAAGTTCGAACGCCGCGGTGAGCGGTTGGGGCATGGGGTGTGGGACTTGAAGTTCGAGAAGGTGGATTGAGCGGCTGATACGGCTTTTCGATGTGCTGATGCCTGCAGGAATGCAGGCGAAAATAACCGCCTTGAGAAGGGCGGTTTTTTTTCGGTAATACACAACATCTCAGGGCATGCCCGCGAAGAAACCAACGCGGTGGATGGCACCGGCTTTGCCGGTGTTCGCGGGCGGCTGCGACGGTGAGCGGCGGGTGGAGATTGGCCAGCAGGGCCGGCCCATTCGCGGGTGAACCCGCTCCTACAGCGGTCTGTGTCCAACCCCGAGATGTGTCCACCACCAGTCTGTGTAGGAGCGGGTTTACCCGCGAATACGGTGGCGGCGGCAACGGTGAACGGCGGGGAAATTGGCCAGCAGGGCCGGCCCTTTCGCGGGTAAACCCGCTCCTACAGTGGGCTGTGTCCAACCACCGATGTGTGTCCACCACCCATCTGTGTAGGAGCGGGTTTACCCGCGAATACGGTGGCGGCAGCAACAGTGAATGGCGGGTGGAAATTGGCCAGCAGGGCCGGCCTCTTCGCGGGTAAACCCGCTCCTACAGGCGGCCGCGCAGGTCTTTCAAATGTTGAGCAAGACAGTTGACCCAGGGGCCATTGGCTCAGCCGCGGCGATCCGCCACCACGCCAATCAACACCAGCACCACCAGCAACACCGGCGCCAGCGCATAGTTGTTGAACTGGCTCAGCCCCTTCACCACCCACGGCGTGGCATAGATCAGCGCAGCACCGCTGCCGATCATCACCATCAGCGCCATGAACGGCACGCGCAGGGCGCCGGCGAGGCCGCCCAGGCGCTGCTCGGCCCAGGCTTTGACATCGGTGCCGAACAGCACCAGCAAGCAGCCTACCAAGGCCAGTGAAATCTCCGACAGGTTGCTGCGGCTCCAGCGGGAAACCGTCGCGAGCAGATCAAGTACCAGATCCATGGGTCATCCTCAGGTCAAGAAATACTGCAGCAGGTCATTGAGGAACAGTTGGCCCCTTGCGGTGGCCACCAGTCGATCCGGTTCGACCTGCAAAAGGCCCTTTTGTTCGGCGGCGCGGCGTGCCTCATGCAGCTGTGCCAGTGGCAAGCCGGTGCGTTGGGTGAACAAGTCGGCTTCCACGCCATCGGTCAGGCGCAGGGCGTTCATCAGGAACTCGAACGGCAGTTCCTCGACTGGCAGCAGCTTCTCGCCGGCCTTGAACGGTTTGGCCAGGTTCAGGTAGTCCTTGGGCAGGCGAGTCTTCCAGGTACGCAGGATGCGCCCGTCGGCGAAAGTGAGCTTGCCGTGGGCGCCGGCGCCAATGCCGATGAAGTCGCCGAAGCGCCAGTAGTTGAGGTTGTGCCGGGCGGCGCGGCCTGCCTGGGCGTAGGCCGATACCTCGTACTGGCGGTAGCCGTGCGCGGCCATCAGCGTTTGGCCGGCTTCCTGAATATCCCAGAGGATATCGTCTTCCGGCAGCTCTGGCGGCTGGTTCCAGAACACCGTGTTCGGTTCCACGGTCAGCTGATACCACGACAGGTGTGTCGGCCCCAGGTCGATGGCCTGGCGCAGGTCAGCCAGCGCGTCGTCCAGCGACTGGTCGGGCAGGCCGTGCATCAGGTCCATGTTGAAATTGTCGAAACCGGCCGCGCGCGCCATGCCAGCGGCCCGAACCGCTTCGTCGCCATTGTGGATGCGCCCAAGAGCTTCCAGCTTGGTTGGCTGGAAGCTCTGCACACCGATCGACAGGCGGTTGATGCCCGTCTGCCGGTAGGCCTTGAACTTGTCCTGCTCAAAGGTGCCCGGGTTGGCTTCCAGGGTAATCTCGATGTCTGGCGCGAACGCAATACGCTGCTCTACGCCCCGCAGCAGCCGGCCGAGGGCGTTGGCACTGAACAGGCTTGGCGTACCGCCACCGAAGAAGATCGAGCTGATCGGGCGGCCTTGTACGGCAGCCAGTTCCTGGTCGAGGTCGTCGAGCAGGGCTGTGACATAGGCATCTTCCGGTAGCTCAGGCCCGGCAGCGTGGGAGTTGAAGTCGCAATAAGGGCATTTGCGTACGCACCACGGAATGTGGATGTACAGCGCCAGCGGCGGCAGGCTGCTAAAGCCTGCCGCACCGGGGGGCGACAGCATTTCGATCATGCCAGGCCCAGACGTTGGCGCAGCAGGGCCATGGCACGGGCGCGGTGGCTGAGCTGGTTCTTGTCTGCGGGGGGCAGATCGGCGCTGGAGCAGTTGCGCTCCGGTACCCAGAACAGCGGGTCGTAGCCAAAGCCCTGCTCACCGCTGGCCTCGAACAGGATGCGCCCTTGCCACAGGCCTTCGCACAGGATCGGCAACGGGTCGTCGGCGTGACGTACCAGTGCCAGAACGCAGACGAACTGTGCACCGCGCTCAGCTTCAGGCACGTCTTTCAAGGCTTCGAGCAGCTTGGCGTTGTTTGCCGCGTCACCCTGGCCATCGGCATAGCGTGCCGAGTAGATGCCCGGCGCGCCGCCGAGGAAATCCACCGCCAGACCGGAGTCATCGGCCAGGGCCGGCAGGCCGGAAATGCGGGCGGCGTTGCGCGCCTTGAGGATGGCGTTCTCGACGAACGACAGGCCGGTTTCTTCCGGCTCGACCTGGCTGAACTCACCAATCGAGCGCAGTTGCACGGATTGGCCGAGCATGGCCTGGAGTTCCTTGAGTTTGCCGGCGTTGTGGCTGGCCAATACGAGTTGCTGGAAATTCATCATTCGCCTGGGAACACTTCCTGGTTGAAGCGGAGAGAGTTGCTGATGCCGCCGGTTTCGATGTTCAGGTCGAAGGTGACGGTTTCTGGCTGGTCGATCTTGAACTGGGCGATGTAGTACACCGCGCCCTGTTCGGTAATCTGCTTGAACGACAGCGGGCTGCTGCGCCCGGTCAGGTCCTTGATCGTGCCGCTGACCACCGCTGTGGCCGGTTTGCTGGCCTTGAGTACGGTAATGTTGAGCACGCCCTGGTTCTTGCTGCGAACCAGGCCGGTGGCCGCGGCCACCTCGGGCGTGAGCATGCTCGACGTGAACGCGCTGTAGTGCACCGTCACGTCGCCAAATACCTCCTTGCGCTCGGGGCGTGCGGCATCGGCAGCCAGTACTGGCAGGGCCAGGCACAGGCTGATCAGGAACAGGGCTAGGCGGCGCATGGGGCGATTCCTCCGGTGGGCGTCAGACCGCGAGCGGCTGCTCTTGCAGGCCCGAACTGCTGACGCGGTAGATGCCGATCTCACCTAGAAGATTAGGCCATAGCCGGCCGCCCCACCCATTGCGGTGCAAGTGGTCGACCGCCAGGCGGTCGAGTACCTTGGCCCGGCGTTCGTGCACAAGTTCTTCGAAGTCGGCGAAGGTGCAGAAATGGATGTTCGGCGTGTTGTACCAGGTATAAGGCATGAAGTCCGATACCGGCATGCGGCCTTTGGTCGCCAGGTACCAGCGGCAACGCCAGTGACCGAAGTTGGGGAAGGTGATGATGCACTGACGGCCCACCCGCAGCATTTCGTCGAGGATGCGGTCAGGGTATTCCACGGCCTGCAGGGCTTGGGTCATGATCACCACGTCGAAGCTGTCGCTGGCAAAGTTGCCCAGGCCTTTGTCCAGGTCTTGTTCGATGACGTTGACGCCTTTGGCCACGCAGGCGGCGATGTTGTCGGCGTCGATTTCCAGGCCATAGCCGGTGACCTGCTTGCGGTCACGCAGCGAGGCCAGCAGTTCGCCGCTACCGCAGCCCAGGTCGAGTACCCGGCTGCCGGCGGGAATCCAGTCGTGGATGATTTCCAGATCGGCTCTCATGCTGTCCTCAGATGGCAATGCGGTTCATGTAGTTCGAGAAACCCTGCATGTAGCGAGGTGTGGGGATCAGGAAGGCATCGTGCCCGTAGGGCGAATCGATCTCCAGGTAACAGACGTTCTTGCGCGCGGCCATCAGCGCGTTGACGATCTCACGTGAACGGGCCGGAGAGAAGCGCCAGTCGGTGGTGAACGACATGATGCAGTAGTCCGCCGTGACGTGGGCCAGGGTGGCTGCCAGGTCACCACCGTTCGTGGCGGCCGGGTCGAAATAGTCCAGTGCCTTGGTCATCAGCAGGTAGGTATTGGCATCGAAACGGCCGGAAAACTCCTCGCCCTGATAGCGCAGGTAGCTTTCGACCTGAAACTCGACGCTGTGGAAGTCGTAGTTGAGCTTGTCGCTTTTCAGCTCACGGCCGAATTTTTCACCCATCGAGTCGTCGGACAGATAGGTAATGTGCCCGACCATGCGTGCCAGCATCAGGCCCCGTTTGGGGATCACGCCCTGGTCCTGGAACGAACCGCCATGGAACTCCGGGTCGGTGAGAATGGCCTGGCGCGCCACCTCGTTGAAGGCGATGTTCTGCGCCGACAGCTTGGGCGCCGAGGCAATGTCGACGCAATGGCGCACACGCTCGGGGTAGCTGATGGTCCATTGCAGCGCCTGCATGCCGCCAAGGCTGCCGCCGACGACAGCGGCCCATTGCTGGATGCCCAGGCGCTCGCCCAGGCGCACCTGGCTGTGTACCCAGTCCTCTACGGTCAGTACGGGGAAATCGGCGCCATACGGTTTGCCGGTGGCAGGGTTGATGCTGCTGGGGCCGGTGCTGCCGTTGCAGCCGCCGAGGTTGTTCAGGCTGACCACGAAGAAGCGGTTGGTATCGATCGGCTTGCCGGGGCCGATGCAGCTGTCCCACCAGCCCGGCTTGCGGTCGGTGGCGGCATGGTAGCCCGCGGCATGGTGGTGGCCGGACAGGGCATGGCAGATCAGCACGGCATTGCTCGCGCTGGCGTTCAGGGTGCCATAGGTCTCGTAGACCAGTTCGTAACTGGCCAGTGAGCGGCCACAGGCCAGTGCCAGCGGTTCATCGAACCGGGCGGTTTGCGGTACTACCAGACCGACGGAATCTTCGGGAAAGACAGTTGACATCGACCCTGCTCACGCTTGACGGAGGCGTAAGTCTAAAGAGCGCTACCCCCAGCGGCAAGCAAAGGCTTGCGACTGGGGGCAAGCTGGCTCTGGCGAGCCTCAGATCATTCGCCACAGCTCTTGAGGCATGCCGGCGTAGGCAGCCAGTGGGGGCATGACAAACGACTGGATTACCTGGATCGCCAGGAAGGCGAAGATCGGCGAGATGTCCATGCCGCCCAGATTTGGTACCAGGCGGCGGAATGGCGCCAGCACTGGCTCGCTGATCTGGTAGGCCAGTTCGGCCGCCGGGTTGTGGCTGTTGGGTGCAACCCAGGACACGATCACCATGACGATCATTGCCACCCAGAAAATCTTCAGGAACAGCGAGGTGATGCCGATGATCGCCCACATCAGCAGGTGCAGGACGTCACCGAAGGTACCGTAGGTGACCATCAGCACGAAGCCCATCAGCAGGGCCTGGATAACCACCGCCAGCAGCAGCGACGAGGTGTCCAGCCCGCCAACGCTGGGGATGATCCGGCGGATCGGCTTGAGCAGTGGTTGGGTGGCACGAACTGCGAACTGGCACAGCGGGTTGTAGAAGTTGGCCTTGACCAACTGCAGTACGAAGCGCAGCAGGACGATTACCAGGTAAAGGCTTACCAGGGTTTGCACCACGAAAATCGCGGCGCCTGACAGTGCATTCATCTAAAGCTCCTTATTTGCCCAGTTGTTCGGCCAGCTCGGCGGAGCGCGTGGCTGCAGCCTGCAGCGCCTGCTCGACGATGGCTTCGAAGCCGCTGGCCTGGAACGACTTGATCGCCGCTTCCGTGGTGCCGGCGGGCGAGGTGACGCGGCGGCGCAGTTCGGCGGCATCGACATCGCTTGCAACCGCCATGCGCGCGGCGCCCAGGGCCGTCTGCAAGGTCAGTTGGGAGGCGGTTTCGCGTGGCAGGCCGAGTTTTTCGCCGGCCGCAGTCATGGCCTCGATCAGCAGGAAGAAGTACGCCGGGCCACTGCCGGACACAGCAGTCACGGCGTCCAGTTGCTGTTCCTGCTCCAGCCACAGGGCGGTGCCCACGGCCGACAGCAGTTGTTCGGCCTGCTGACGCTGTTCGCCGGACACTTCAGCGGTGGCGTACAGGCCGCTCACGCCTTGGCGCAGCAATGCCGGGGTGTTGGGCATGCAGCGCACTACCGGGCGAGCGCCCACCCAGCTTTGCAGGCTGGCGCACGTGATACCGGCGGCGATGGAAACGATCAGCTGGCCATCCTGCAGGTTGGGTTGCAACGCCTGACAGACGGTTTTCATGACTTGTGGCTTGACCGCCAGCACGATGACGTCGGCGCCATCGATGGCCTGGGCGTTGTCCTCGAACGCTTCAATGCCGTGCTCGGCCTGGATGCGACTGCGGGTCTCGGCGCCCGGGTCGCTGGCGCGGATCTGCGAGGCGTCCAGGCCCTGGGCACGCAGACCACCGATCAGGCTGGCGGCCATGTTGCCGGCGCCGATAAAGGCAATACGTGTCTTGCTCATGTCAGGTCCTTGTGGGAAAGAGTGAGTGAAACATGGAATCAAGTGTTGCCGTAGTCGCGGGCACCGAACAGGGCCGTGCCAATCCGTACCCACGTCGCACCCTGGGCGATGGCCGCTTCCAGGTCGTGGCTCATGCCCATGGACAGGGTGTCCAGGCCAAGCCCCAGGCCTTCCTGCAACTTGCGCAGGCTGGCGAACGCGGCCTCTTGGGTGGCGCGGTCTTCGGTGGGTTCGGGAATTGCCATCAGCCCGCGCAGGCGCAGGTTGGGCAGTGCGGCTACGGCTGCGGCCAGCGCGGGCAGGTCGGCCGGGGCGCAGCCGGATTTACTGTCTTCGCCGCTGACGTTTACCTGCAGGCAGATGTTCAGCGGTGCCAGGCCGGCAGGGCGCTGTTCCGACAGGCGTTGGGCAATTTTCATGCGGTCCACGGAATGTACCCAGTCGAAGTGCTCGGCAATGGCTTTGGTCTTGTTCGACTGAATGGGGCCGATGAAGTGCCAGATCAAGGGCAAGTCGCTGAGCGCCTGCTGCTTTGTCAGTGCTTCCTGTAGGTAATTTTCCCCGAAGTCGCGCACACCGGCGGCATGGATCTCACGGATAGCGCTGGCGGGCTTGGTCTTGCTCACGGCCAGCAACTGGACGCTGGCCGGATTACGCCCGACTGCCTGGGCAGCACTGGCGATACGGGCGGAAATCGCGGAAAGGTTGTCTGCTAGGGTGGACATGGATCAATGCCGGCAGCTGTAGGGTCTGCGGCATTCTACCTGCTTGAAGGCCTTTGGGGAGTCTCATGGATGTGACCGACCTGTTGGCCCGAGCTGTGGATGCGGGGGCTTCGGACCTGCACCTGGCGACGGGCCAGATTCCGATGCTGCGTCTGGATGGCGAGTTGCAGCGTATGGGCTTGCCACCCTTGAGCGCGGGTGCCTTGATCGAGGGCATGGCGAGCTTGCTGGATGACCACCAGCACCAGCAGTGGGCCCAAGGCGATGAACTGGACCTTGCGCTGGAGTTGCCGACGCTTGGGCGCTTTCGGCTGAACCTGTTTCGCCAGTTGAATGGCCCGGCGGCGACCTTTCGGCTGATTCCGGGGCGAATTGCCACGGTGAGCGAGCTGGACCTTGCGGATGTGTTTCAAGCTGTTGCGCAATGCAGTGATGGCTTGATCCTCGTGGGCGGGCCGACCGGCAGTGGCAAGTCCAGCACCCTGGCAACGCTGCTCGACCAACTGAACCGCGAGCGGGCACTGCACATCATTACTTTGGAAGACCCTGTCGAGGTCATCCATGGCAGCCAGCGCAGCCTGGTCAACCAGCGTGAGATGGGGCGCCATAGCCGCGGCTTTGCTCAGGGGCTACGCAGTGCGCTGCGCCAGGATCCGGATGTGATCATGATCGGCGAGTTGCGCGACCTGGAAACCATTCGCCTGGCCCTGCGCGCGGCCGAAACCGGGCACCTGGTGCTGGCAACCGTGCATGCGCGTTCGGCGACCAGCAGCCTCGACAGGTTGGTGGAGGTTTTTGCTGCCGAGGAAAAACCGTTGGTGCGGGCGATGCTGGCCGAGTCGCTGCGCCTGGTGGTCGCGCAGGTGCTGGTCAGGCGCGTGGGCGGTGGGCGGGTGGCTGTGCGGGAAGTGCTGGTGGCGACGCCGGCGGTGCGTAACCTGGTTCGGGAGGGGCGGTTGGCGCAGTTGTCTTCGGTGATGCAGGGCGGCGCGGCAGAGGGGATGCGGACGATGGAGGGGGCGTTGCGGAGGCTGAGGGAGCGAGGGTTGATCAAAAGCTAGTAGTACCTGCAAAGGCCCTTTCGCGGGCGCGCCCGCTCCCACAGGTATGGCGCTGCCCGCGAGAGCGACGCGGTACCTGTGGGAGCGGGCGTGCCCGCGAAGGGGCCGGTACCGGATAGCGCCGATCAGATTAACGCTTGGCCAGGTTCAGCTGTTGATGCTCTTTCGGCAGCACCCGCTTGGCCACCACGTAGTGCTTCTGCCAGTAAGGCTTGCTCAAGGTATCGATACTCACGCGCTTGCCACGGCGTGGAGCGTGGATGAAACGGTCGTTACCCAGGTAGATGGCGACGTGATTGACCCGACGGCTCTTGATGTTGAAGAAAATCAGGTCGCCAGGCTTCAGATCTTTCTTGGCCACTTTCACCCCGTGGCCCTTGGCCATCGCATTGGAGGTGCGCGGCAGATCGACGTCGGCGATGTCGTTGAAGGCGTATTTGACCAGCCCGCTGCAGTCAAAGCCTTTTTTCGGGCTGCTGCCGCCCCAAACATAAGGGGTGCCGAGCACATTTACCGCACGGCTGAGCACATCGCTGCTTTGCTTCGGCGACATGGCGGTGACCTGCGCACCGTGGCTGCTGGCGGCATTGCTTGGGCGGGCGTGTAGCGCGGTCTGTTTGACGGGGGCGCGTTTCACCGAGGCGTTGGTCGTGTAGCCGGTGAAACCATTGGGAAGACGTTGCTCACGATTGGTGGCGTGGGCGGCCAAGGGCAATAATAGGCAGAGGGTCAGCCATGTCTTGATCAAAGGCGGCATAGATGAAGCTCTTATGAATAGTTGTGTGTTGGCGCGCAACTTTATAACAGCTTTTTGATCAGTTATTGATCCGTTGGTCGATTGTCCAGGTGCCGTATGTCGGCTTGCGACGAAAAAGTCACATTTTTTCTTAGAAAATTTTTGGATAACCCACAGGGGCTATGAATGAACAGTTATCAACAGGGGGTGCCCTTTCACGACACCCACAGCAAAACCATCGGCTACCTGCTGTGGATTTTCGGCTTCACCGGTTCCCATCGTTTCTATTACGGCAAGCCGATTACCGGGACCATCTGGTTCTTCACCTTGGGCTTGCTGGGCATTGGTTGGTTGATCGACCTGTTCCTGATTCCGTCCATGGACCGTGAAGCCGACCTGAGGTTTCAATCGGGGCGTATCGACTACAACATCGCCTGGATTCTGCTGACCTTCCTGGGGGTGTTTGGCCTGCACCGGCTGTATCAGGGTAAGTGGATCACCGCGATCATCTACTTCTTTACCGGCGGGTTGTTTCTGGTGGGGGTGCTGTATGACTTCTGGACGTTGAACAGCCAGGTGTCCGAAAGGAATGCGGGACGGGGCTGACGGTGCCGGGGGCTGTTTTACAGCCCATTCAAGGGCTAGCCCGCCCCTATGAAAAAAGGCCTTGTCGCATCGCTGCGGCAAGGCCTTCTTCGTTACTGGCGGGTCTGCCGCTGTTGCAGCAACAGGTTGCTGAAACCGGCCCCAGCCAGCTGCTTCTGAGCCCCGGTCAGCTGCTCGCGGTTGCTGAACGGCCCGACCAGCACGCGGTACCAGGTTTCTTCCTTGACCGTGCCTGACTCCACCTTCACAGACTGGCCCAGCAGGATGATCTGTGCCCGTACCTTGTCGGCATCGGCCTGCTTGCGGAACGAGCCGGCCTGAAGGAAGTACTGCGTGGTTGCCGCCGGCTTGATCACGGGGGGTGGCGGTGGCGGGGTCTGGCCGAGCAGCGCTGCCTGTGCCCTCGCCGTGTCGATTTTCGCCGCTTCTGCAGGCGTCACCGGGGCTACCGGCTGGGCCGGCACTGGTGGCGTTTTCTCCGGTACGGCTTCCGGCGGCACGATCACCTCAGACTCCGGCAGCAGGGTGTAGAAGTCGTACTTCGGCTTCACCGGCTGTTGCGGGGTTGCTTGCGCTGGCTTGCCGGCTTCGGCCGTTTTCGCCGGCTTCTGCTGCTCGGGTTTGGTGCGTTTGATGTCGTCGCCACCGGGTTCGAGTTTCATCAGGAATACGATGAACGCGCCTACGGTCAGGCCGACCGCCAGCCATACCCAGCCGGGGATCGGCTGTTTGGCCGGTGCCGTCTGGCGGCTGGCGCCGCGTTTCGGAGCAGGTTTTTTCTTGGCAGCCAACTTACATGCGCTCCAGGGTTTCCAGGCCGAGCAGTTCCAGACCTTGTTTGAGGGTGCGGCCGGTCAGGGCGGCCAGGCGCAGCCGGCTCTGCTGCTGCGAAGGGGTTTCGGCAGCGAGGATCGGGCAGTTCTCGTAGAAGCTGGAGAACAGGCCGGCCAGGTCGTACAGGTAGCTGCACAGCACATGCGGCGTGCCTTTTTCGGCGACGTTGTTGAGAATTTCGCCAAACTGCGCCAGGCGCGCGGCCAAATCTTGTTCGTGGGCAGCCTGCAGCACGATTTTGCCGTCGACTTCGTCAAAGCCTTTGCCCAGCTTGCGGAACACGCCGGCTACGCGGGTGTAAGCGTACAGCAGGTAAGGCGCGGTGTTGCCTTCGAAGTTGAGCATCAGCTCGAAGTTGAAGCTGTAGTCGCTGGTGCGGTGCTTGGACAGATCGGCGTATTTCACCGCGCCAATGCCCACCACCTCGCCGATGTGGCGCAGTTCGTCGTCGGCCAGGCTCGGGTTCTTTTCCTTGACCAGCGCGTAGGCGCGCTCCTTGGCCTCGGTGAGCAGGTCGATCAGCTTCACGGTGCCGCCGTCACGGGTCTTGAACGGGCGGCCGTCGGCGCCGTTCATGGTGCCGAAGCCCATGTGCTCCATTTGCATCGGGTGGCTGACGAAGCCTGCGCGGCGGGCCACTTCGAACACCTGGTTGAAGTGCAGGGCCTGGCGCTGGTCGACGAAGTACAGTGCGCGGTCAGCTTTCAACACGTTGCTGCGGTAACGCACGGCAGCCAGGTCGGTGGTCGCGTACAGGTAGCCGCCGTCGGCCTTCTGCACGATCACCGGCAGTGGGTCGCCTTCGCTGTTCTTGAACTCTTCGAGGAACACGCATTGGGCGCCCTGGTCTTCCACCAGCAGGCCCTTGGCCTTGAGGTCGGCCACCACGTTGGCCAAGTCGTCGTTGTAGGCGCTTTCGCCCATCACGTCGGCCATGGTCAGCTTGACGTTGAGCAACTCGTAGGTCTTCTGGCAGTGCGACAGCGAGATATCCTTGAAGCGAGTCCACAGGGCCAGGCACTCGGGGTCACCGGCTTGCAACTTGACCACCAGGCCGCGGGCGCGAGTGGCGAACTCTTCCGATTCATCGAAGCGTTTCTTCGCCGCGCGGTAGAAGTTTTCCAGGTCCGACAGCTCGTCGCTGGTGATCGGGTTTTCCTGCAGGTAGGCCATCAGCATGCCGAACTGGGTACCCCAGTCGCCGACGTGGTTCTGGCGGATGACGTTGTCGCCCAGGAACTCCAGCACGCGTGCAACGCTGTCACCGATGATGGTCGAGCGCAGGTGGCCGACGTGCATTTCCTTGGCCAGGTTGGGTGCCGACATGTCGATCACCACCTTTTGCGCCGGACCGGCTTTGCGCGCACCCAGGTGGGCGTCGGCCAGGGCGGCATCCAGGCGGTTGGCCAGGGCGTCGGTGTTCTGGAAGAAGTTGAGGAAGCCGGGGCCTGCGATCTCAACCTTGCTGATGTCGGCGCTGGCCGGCAGGGCGTTGATCAGTTTTTCGGCGAGGTCGCGCGGCTTCATGCCGGCCGGTTTGGCCAGCATCATGGCGATGTTGCTGGCGAAGTCGCCGTGGGTCTTGTCCCGGGCGTTTTCCACCTGGATCGCCGGCGACAGCCCTTCAGGCAGCACACCGTCGGTGACGAGTTGGGTGAGGGCTTGCTGGATCAGCTGGCGAATGGTGTCTTTCATGGGGATCTCTTTTCGACCGCAAGCGCGGTGAGCGCCTGGATGCGCAGGTGGAAAAACTGGGCATTATCCGTTGCCGGGAGCAGGTTGCCAACCTTTGGGCGGCAAGCTGGAGACCACAAGCTGCAAGAAAAAGCGGCATCGCACCCACCCGGCGCATGCTTGCGGCTGGTAACTCGCAGCTTGCAGCTCAATACAGGTCTACCGGGTCGACATCCAGCGACCAGCGCACCTGGCGCCCGCTTGGCATCTGTTCCAACACTAGCAACCAGGCGCTGATCAGTCGATGCAACGGCGCCCGGGTATTGGCCTGTATCAACAGTTGCGCGCGGAATCGTCCGGCGCGACGCTCCATGGGTGCCGGTACCGGGCCCAGCAGTTCGATGCCCGGCAGGCGTTGTTCGGCCACCAGGCGCTCGGCGGCGGCACAGGCTTCGTCGAGGAAACCTTCGGCCTGCCCCGGCTTGTGTGCTTCGGCACGCAGCAAGGCCAGGTGCGAGTAGGGCGGCAGCCCGGCGGCTCGGCGTTCGTCCAGGGCCTGTTCGGCGAAGGCAAAGTAGCCTTGCTCGGTAAGCTGTACCAGCAGTGGGTGGTCTGCCAGGTGGGTCTGGATGATGACCTTGCCGGGTTCTTCGGCCCGCCCGGCCCGCCCGGCCACCTGCACGATAAGTTGTGCCATGCGCTCGCTGGCGCGGAAGTCGCCGGAAAACAGCCCGCCATCGGCATCAAGGATGGCCACCAGCGTCACCCGCGGGAAGTGGTGGCCCTTGGCGAGCATCTGGGTGCCGACGAGGATGCTCGGCTGGCCGCGCTGGATGGTGCTGAACAGGTTGTGCATGGCGTCCTTGCGTGCCGTGCTGTCGCGGTCCACACGCAGGATCGGGTAATCCGGGAACAGCACCTTCAGGCGCTCTTCGGCGCGCTCGGTGCCGGCGCCGACCGGGCGCAGGTCGACGTGGTTGCATTGCGGGCACTGGTGCGGCAGGCGTTCGTCATAGCCACAGTGGTGGCAGCGCAGCACGCCGGAGCGCTGGTGCACGGTCATGCGCGCATCGCAGCGTGGGCATTCGGACAGCCAGCCGCAATCGTGGCACAGCAAGGTTGGAGCAAAGCCGCGGCGGTTGAGGAACACCAGCACTTGTTGGCCGGCTTCCAGCGTCTGTCGGATAGCCTGCTGCAGCGGGCCGCTGATGCCGCTGTCCAGCGGCAGGCTTTTCACATCCAGGCGCAGCATGCGCGGCGGGCGTGCCCCTCCGGCGCGCTGGTTCATACGCAGCAGGCGGTAACGGCCGGTCAGGGCGTTATGCAGGGTTTCCAGCGACGGGGTGGCGGAGCCGAGCAGGATCGGAATGTTCTCCTGGTGAGCGCGTACCAGCGCCAGGTCGCGGGCGTGGTAACGCAGGCCTTCCTGCTGTTTATAAGAGCCGTCGTGCTCTTCGTCGATGATGATCAGTCCGGGGTTTTTCATCGGCGTGAACAAGGCCGAGCGGGTGCCGATGATGATATCGGCCTCGCCGTCCCGAGCCGCTAGCCAGGCATCCAGGCGTTCGCGGTCGTTCACCGCCGAGTGCAGCAGGGCAATACGCGCGTTGAAGCGTTGCTCGAAGCGCGCAAGGGTTTGCGGGCCGAGGTTGATCTCCGGGATCAGCACCAGCGCCTGCTTGCCGGCTTCCAGGGTTTCGCGGATCAGTTGCAGGTAGACCTCGGTCTTCCCACTACCGGTGACGCCGGCCAGCAAGAACGCGCCGAAACCGCCAAAGCCTTCGCATACGGCGTCGAAGGCATCGCGTTGTTCTTCGTTGAGCGGCAGTTCCGGTTGTGCCAGCCAGTGCTCATGGCGTAGTGCCGGCAGGTGGCGGCGCGTCTCGACCTGCACCAGATCCTTGGCCAGCAGCAGGTCGAGGCTGTCCTTGTTCAGGTTGAGTTTGGCCAGCAGGCTGTGGGCCACGCCGTGCGGATGCTGGGCCAGGGTCTTGAGGGCGTCGCGCTGGCGCGGCGCGCGGGCAATGCGCGGGTCTTCCAGGCGGGCGCCAGGGGCTATGTGCCAGAAACGCTCTTGGCGCATTTCGGCGGCTTCGCCCTGGCGCAGCAGCGTGGGCAACGCCCAGCTCAGGGTATCGCCCAGGCTGTGCTGGTAGTACTGGGCGGTCCACAGGCACAACTTGAACAGCGACGCTGGGATGGGGGACACCGGGTCGAGCAGGGCGCTGGCTGGCTTCAGTTTGTCGGCGGGCACTTCGCTCTGCGTGCACACTTCTATCAGTACACCGATCATTTCGCGGCGGCCAAAGGGCACGCGGATACGCATGCCAGGGGTCAAGGTCAGGCGCGCCATGCTCGCCGGTGCCTTGTAGTCGAACAGGCGCCGCAGCGGAGAGGGCAGGGCAAGGCGCAGGATGACGTCGGACACGCGAAAAGTCTCGGAGGGCGTTACAAGGACTGGCGAGCCTAGCAGACGACGGTCGGTGCAAGCGACATCTTGCGCTGACGGTGTGCTCTGGTATTATTCGCCGCCTAATTACGTGCGGTATTCAACAATTGGTGTTGGGTGGCGGCACGCAGCTCGAGGAAGTGACCATGAAAGAAGGTATCCACCCGAACTACGAAGTAGTTGCAGTCACCTGCAGCTGCGGTAACAAGTTCGAAACTCGTTCGACCCTGGGCAATGTCCTGTCGATCGACGTTTGCAACCTGTGCCACCCGTTCTACACCGGTAAGCAGAAAGTTCTGGACACCGGTGGTCGCGTACAGAAGTTCGCCGATCGCTTCGGCATGTTCGGTGCCAAGAAGTAATCATGCGCATGGCGATTCCTTCGGGTTTCGCATTGTTGCTGAAGAAGGCGCCCCTTGTGGGCGCCTTTTTTGTGGGCGTTATCTGGCATTTCCCGGTCCTGGCGTTCTGCCCGCAGCCGGATAAACCCCAATGGGTAGCGGTACGACAGGTGGTCGATGGTGACACCTTGCGTCTGGTCGATGGCCGCAGTGTGCGGCTGATCGGCATCAATGCACCGGAAATCGGTCGCAAGGGACGTAGCAGTGAGCCTTATGCCGAAGCTGCCAGGCGGCGATTGCAGGCCTTGGTAAAGGCCAGTGACCATCGCGTCGGGCTGGTGCCTGGTGTTGAAGGCAAAGACAAGTACGGTCGCACACTGGCGCACATCTACAGCCGCAATGGCGACAATCTGCAAGCACAATTGCTTAGCGAGGGCTTGGGCTATCGCGTGGCAATTGCCCCTAATGTGCGTTTCAGCGGCTGCCAGCAGCTTGCCGAACAAGTGGCGCGCCAGGCTGGCGCTGGCCTGTGGCGGCGTTCACCCGTGGTGCCTGCAGGCGACGTCAGGCAGTCAGGGTTCGCTGTTGTACGTGGTCGTATCGAAGGCATCGAGCGAAACCGTGGCGGGGTCTGGCTTACTCTGGGCAGTACCATGGTGCTGCAGGTTCCCGCTCGTCTGCAGCGCAACTTCCCTGCCAGCTTCTTCGATAACCTCAAGGGACGCCAGGTCGAAGCGCGCGGCTGGGTGCTGGATCGTTCCCGCAGGGGTGGCCTCAAGCACGAGCAGCGACGCTGGGTGTTGCCATTGACCGATCCGAGCATGTTGGAGCGTACTTCAGGCTAAAAGATGTAGACATTTCGCTACTGGATTGTACACACTGTAGGTCGTATGCCCCCGTGGGTTGTAGCGTAAAGTCGTAGGCTAAAGGCCTTGACACAAGTGACCGGCCAGTCTTGTGGCTCCCCGGCTCTTTGCGTATCCTCGGCGGTCCGTCAGAACAGTAAATAGCGGAATGCCCACCATGTCAGACCTGAAAACCGCCGCTCTCGAATATCACGCTCAACCTCGTCCGGGGAAACTGAGCGTTGAACTCTCCAAGCCCACTGCCACCGCCCGTGATCTCGCCCTGGCCTACAGCCCAGGTGTTGCAGAGCCGGTGCGCGAAATTGGCCGTGATCCAGAGCTGGCTTACAAATACACCGGCAAAGGCAACCTGGTTGCGGTGATTTCCGATGGTACTGCCATCCTCGGTCTGGGTGACCTTGGCCCACTGGCTTCCAAGCCGGTCATGGAAGGCAAGGGTGTTCTGTTCAAGCGTTTCGCCGGTATCGATGTGTTCGACATCGAAGTCGAGTCGGAAAGCCCGCAAGCGTTCATCGACACCGTTCGCCGCATTTCGATCACCTTCGGTGGCATCAACCTTGAAGACATCAAGGCACCTGAGTGCTTTGAAATCGAACGCACCCTGATCGAACAGTGTGACATTCCGGTGTTCCACGATGACCAGCACGGTACTGCCATCGTGACTGCCGCTGGCATGATCAACGCCCTGGAAATCGCTGGCAAGAAACTGGAAGACG
Organism: Pseudomonas sp. zjy_15; assembly: GCF_043101865.1. Lineage (NCBI taxonomy): Bacteria > Pseudomonadati > Pseudomonadota > Gammaproteobacteria > Pseudomonadales > Pseudomonadaceae > Pseudomonas > Pseudomonas sp. zjy_15. Next base: position 84,556 of record NZ_JBICII010000108.1, on the reverse strand, counting down.
CCAAGATCGTCTGCCTGGGCGCCGGCGCAGCTGCCATCTCCTGCATGAAACTGCTGGTAAGCATGGGTGCGAAGGTCGAGAACATCTTCATGATCGACCGTAGTGGCGTGATCCACGCTGGCCGTGACGACCTGAACCAGTACAAGGCGCAGTTCGCCCACGCGACCGACAAGCGCACCCTGGCCGACGCCCTTGACGGTGCCGACGTGTTCGTAGGCCTGTCTGGCCCGAACCTGCTGAGCCCGGAAGGCCTGAAGTCGATGGCTGCCAACCCGATCGTGTTCGCCTGCTCGAACCCAGACCCGGAAATCTCCCCAGAGCTGGCACATGCCACTCGCAACGACGTGATCATGGCGACCGGTCGTTCCGACTACCCGAACCAGGTCAACAACGTGCTGGGCTTCCCGTTCATCTTCCGTGGTGCTCTGGACGTTCGCGCCAAGCGTATCAACGAAGAAATGAAGATCGCTGCTGCAATCGCCCTGAAAGACCTGGCCAAGCTGCCAGTGCCGAAGGAAGTTTGCGAGGCCTATGGCGTTGAAGGCCTGGAGTTCGGCCGTGAGTACATCATTCCGAAGCCGCTGGATGCACGCTTGATCACCGTCGTTTCCGATGCTGTGGCCAAGGCCGCCATCGAATCTGGCGTGGCTACCCTGCCTTATCCGAAGCATTACCCGCTGACCAGCGTGGATGAAGTGTTCAACGGCTGATTGCCTGCGACACTAAAAAGCCCCGGCTCGCATGAGCCGGGGCTTTTTATTGGGGCTTGGGAATGTGTCAGGGCTGCAGGGTGTTCGTCAGGGCACTTGTGGCGCCTATCAGATCGAGCGCCGCCCGCGCGACGCTCGATTCACGCGCCCACGCAAAACCTGAGTCAGGCGCCCTGCCTTAGAACAGATCCATCGGCGTCGCTTCATCGGCTGGAAGCGGGCTGCCCGGTGCCACGCCATTGCCCAGTTCGTCCACCGACGGCGGTGAATCTTCGGCTTTGAACAGCTCGAAGTAGGCATTCGGTGTGCTCGGCGATGCGGCTCGACCGCTGACCGGGTCGACGCGCAAGCTGAGAATGCCTTCCGGCTCTGCCGGGGCATGCGCAGGCTTGTCCTTGAGCGCCGCGCCCATGAAGCTCATCCAGATTGGCAGTGCCGCAGTCCCACCATATTCGCGGCGGCCGAGGGTTTCCGGCTGGTCGAAGCCGACCCAAACGGTAGTCACGTAATCGGCGTTGTAACCGGAGAACCAGGCGTCCTTGGATTCGTTGGTGGTCCCCGTCTTGCCCGCCAGGTCGGTGCGGCCCAGGGCCAGCGCCCGGCGGCCGGTGCCGCGCTTGATCACGTCCTGCAGCATGCTGGTGAGGATGTAGGTGGTACGCCCGTCGATGATTTGTTCGGCCACTGCCGGCGCTTGCGGCGCCGTGGCCATCTGGCTGAAGGCAGCAGGTGCCTCGCCTGGCATAGCCGCAGTGCTGATCGGCTGCTCGGGGGCGGCCAGGCCCGCCTGATCTTCGGCACCTTGCGGTACGCGGGCCGGGTTGGCGGTGAACAGTGTCTCGCCGCTGCGGCTTTCGATGCGGTCGATCAGGTACGGGGTGATCTTGTAGCCACCGTTGGCAAAGGTACTCCAGCCGGTGGCAATTTCCATCGGGGTCAGGGTAGCGGTGCCCAGGGCCAGCGACAGGTTGCGCGGCAGGTCCTGTTTGTTGAAGCCGAACTTGGCGATGTAGTCGATGGTGCGGTCCACGCCCATGGCTTGCAGCAGGCGGATCGACACCAGGTTACGCGACTTGTACAGCGCCTCGCGCATGCGGATAGGGCCGAGGAAGGTGTTGTTGTCATTCTTCGGTCGCCACACTTTATCCACCGACTCGTCAACGAACACGATCGGCGCATCGTTGACCAGGCTGGAAGCGGTGTAGCCGCTGTCCAGCGCGGCGCTGTAGACGAATGGCTTGAAACTTGAGCCCGGTTGGCGCTTGGCCTGCACGGCGCGGTTGTAGTTGCTCTGCTCGAACGAGAAACCGCCAACCAGGGCGCGGATGGCGCCGCTGTTCGGGTCGAGGGTGACCAGGGCGCTTTGCGCAGCGGGTACCTGGCTGAACTTCAACGTGCCATCTTCGAGGCGTTGCAGGCGCACCAGGTCACCGACCTGGGCCACGTCGGCCGGCGATTGCGGTGCGCGGCCCTGGGCGTTGTTGTTGATGAACGGACGCGCCCATTTCATGGTGTCCCAGGCAACCTGCGCCTCTTGGCCGTCACGGGTTAGCACCTTGAGGCCGGTTTGTTCCACCTGGGTGACAATGGCTGGCTCCAGGCCGCCAAGGGTGCGTTGCTTGCCCAGCTCCTTCAGCCAGGCTGCCGGGGTGCGGCCCGGGAAACGTGCTTCAGGGCCACGATAGCCGTGGCGCTCGTCGTAATCGGAGAGCCCTTTGAGGACGGCCTTGTTGGCCATTTCCTGCATGTCGCTAGGCACGGTGGTCGTGACGCGGAAGCCTTCGGTGTAGGCGTCGCTGCCGTAGCGGCCGACCATTTCCGCGCGTGCCATTTCAGCGATGTACGGGGCATTCACCTCAGGCGTCGGCACGTGGTAGCTGGCGTTGAGCGGCTCGGCCAGGGCGGCCTGGTAGCTGGCCTCGTCGATCTTGCCCAGCTTGTACATGCGCCCGAGGATCCAGTCGCGGCGCTCTTTGGCACGCACCGGGTTGGCCAGCGGGTTGAAGCGTGACGGTGCCTTGGGCAGGCCCGCGATCATCGCCATCTGCGCCAGGCTCACGTCACGGATGGACTTGCCGTAGTACACCTGTGCAGCTGCATCGATACCGTAGGCGCGGTTGCCCAGGTAGATCTTGTTCACGTACAGCTCAAGGATTTCGTCCTTGGTCAGCTCACGCTCGATCTGCAGGGCCAGCAGGATTTCGTTGGTCTTGCGTGAGAAGCTGCGCTCGCTGGTGAGGAAGAAGTTCTTCGCCACCTGCATGGTGATGGTGCTACCGCCGGTCTGGATATGACCGGTTTTCACCAGTTGGGTCGCGGCTCGCATCAGGCTGCCGGGGTCGACACCGTAATGGTTGAGGAAATTGTCGTCCTCGGCTGACAGCAGCGCCTGAATGAATTGTGGGGGAATATCCGCGAAGCGGATCGGCGAGCGGCGCATTTCGCCGAATTCGGCAATCAGCTTGCCATCGCTGCTGTACACCCTGAGGGGGATCTGCAACTGGATGCTTCTGAGGGACTCGACCGAGGGCAGGCTGGGGCTAAGATACAGAAACGCACCGCTCACACCGAGTGCGAGCGCGCAGATGACTGCGACGGAAGACCACCAGAAGAACTTCAGCAGACGTATCAAGGCTTTTCGGTGTCCAGGTTGGGAGTGGATTGCACGCAGGTCCGGTGGACCAAAAAACGCTGGGCATTATAAGCATTTTTCGCCTCTCCGGGTGACCGGCCAGGCTACCCGTCGACTCGATGAGTAGCTCCGGCCCAGTGTTGCCGCGGGGTTGCGACAGGTGGCTGCGCTTGGCAGCTGCAACAGACAGCAAAGGAGTCGCCATGCTTGGACGCTTCGGCAAGGATGCCGGTTCACTCGTGGGGGTGGAAATCACGCCCGACGCCGTTCGGATAATGCAACTGCAGCAGCGCAATCGGCGCTGCCGTGTGATGGGGTCGGCACAAGAGCTGTTTCAGACGCCGCTGGCCGATGACTGGGTCGCAAAGCCTGAAGTGGTGGTGGCTGCGCTGCAGCGAGCTTATCGGCGCAGCGGCATCAGGCAACGCCGGGTGGCGCTGGCGCTGCCGGCGAGTCAGGTTATCTGCAAGTTGTGCCATCTGCCCGTGGAGGAGGATGGGGCACAGTTGGAGGCGCAGTTGCTAGCCGATGCAGAGCGGCTGTTTCCGTTCCCGCTGGAAGACCTGGCCCTGGACTTTCAGGTCATGGGGGCTTCCCATGACCAGCCAGATTGTTCCGAGGTGATGGTTGCTGCCTGTCGGCAGAGTGCGCTGGCGTCACTCGAAGCCGTCGTCGAGGAGGCGGGTTTGCAGTTGGAAGCCGTCGAGGTCGACAACATTGCCTTGTGCCGCATGTTGCCACGGGGCGGCCTTGAGGGAGCAGCACTGCTGCGTGTCGAAGCCCGCAGCGTGACCCTTCATGACTGGCAGCCGGGCAGGGCGTACCAGCGCTTTGAACTGCAAACGGCTGGCCCGGACATGAGCGGGCAATGGCCAGAGCGCCTGCAGGCTTTGCTTGCCGGGCAGAGCCTGCCCGCGGGGTTGTGGGTTGCCAGCAGCTCATCGATCAATCCGGGCTGGCTGCAAGGCCTTGGCAGCCGGCTGAATGTGCCGTGCACGTATCTGCCTGGGCTGGCAGGGCTTGAACATGTCGATGGGTCGATGCTTCTGGCCTGCGCCTTGGCCATGGGAGGGTTGCGCCCATGATGCGGCTGAACCTTCTGCCCTGGCGCGAACGGCAGCGTCAGGCGGCGCTGCGGCGCTTTCGAGGCCAGCTGGTTGCTGGCGCACTGTTGGCTTTGTGCGCGGTGATGCTGGTCGATCAGCTGGCCCGCCAACGCGGGCAGCAGCAGGTGTTGGCCAATACCCAGCGCCAAGCGACCCTTGGCGTACTGGGTGAGCAGTTGCAGCCGCTGGTCGAGGTACGTGCACAGCATGAAGCGTTACTTGCCCGTGCGGTGGCTTTGGAAGGCCTGCGTGCCCATCAGGATGTATTGGCCGGTGTGTTCGCCGACCTTGAAGGGGCGCTGCCTGAAGGTGTGCAGCTACTAGACCTGAGCCTTGATAGTGGCCGCTTGCAAATGACTGGGGTGGCTGCGTCCGGTGCTGTGGTTGCGCAGTTCATGCGCGATTTGAACCGCTCGAACGTTTTGCTCGATCTGGAACTCAAGCGCATCAAGAGCCTGCCGGACGGCGATGAGTTTTTGCTGACCGCTCGCGTTGCGGCGTTTTGGTCGTGAGTGCAGCACAGATGCTCGCTTGGCTGGCGGTGGTCGAGCGCTCAGGCCGCTTCCGACGGTTGGCGCCAGTGCTGGTAGCTGTTGTGCTGTTCGGCCTCGGCTGCGCGATACGCCTGCCCCCACTGTTACAGCAGCAGGCGCGTGAGGATGCCAGGCATGTCGAGCTGAGCCAGCTGCAGGCAGCCAGTGCATCGCAGTTGGCAGAACTGGAGCGGCTGAAGGCTTTAGTGGTGCTTGTCGAGCAGCGGTTGCAAGAGGCGTACTGGTATCTGGCTGCCGGGGAGAGCATGAGCGACCTGCTTGAGCGGCTGGCAGTGTCGGGGCATGCGCATGGCTTGCTTGTCGAGCGCCTCGATGTAGGTGAGGGCGAACAACAGGCCGGGTTCAGCAAGGTACCGCTGGTGGTGCAAGTGGTAGGGCGTTATCCGGCCTTGCGGTTGTGGCTGGACGACTGGTTAGGCCAGGCACGGGTTCTGCGCAGCAGTGACATGAGTCTGGCAGCCGTTGATCGCCAGCCTGGGTTGTTGCGTCTGCAGTTGCGGGTTGATGCCTATCACGCGGCTACGCCCATGAAGGCACCTGCAATGCTGGCGCACCTGCCGGCAAGGGCCGCAATGGCTGCACCTGAAGTGGATCCGTTTGCTCCCGCTGCGGCACGAGTGGCCAGCGCCGGTCTGGTCGGCGTGCCGTTGGCGCAGCTGGAAATGGTCGGCAGCCTGGCGCGCGGGACGGCGCGCGAGGCACTGCTGATGGCGGCTGGCAAGCTTTATCGCGTGCGTCCGGGTGACCGGGTAGGGCGCGATCAGGGGGTAGTGATGCATATAGACCAACGCCAGGTCGAAGTGCGTGAGCGGCTGTTCATGGCGGGGGTATGGCACGAGCGCACAGCGTTCATCACCCTCGCCAAGCGCCTGGGCAAGGAGGCCTCGGACCCGAATGAGAACATGGATGAAATACCTGCTGGCAACCCTGTTGTCGATCCCGTTGGCTTCGGCGACGCCTTATCAGGGTGAGCCCCTGTCGCTGAACTTCCAGGATGTTGAGGTGCGAGCAGTGCTGCAGGTGCTGGCTGACTACGCCGGCGTCAACCTGGTCGCCAGTGATGCAGTACAAGGCAGTGTCACTTTGCGTTTGCAGGATGTGCCGTGGGATCAGGCGCTTGATCTGGTGCTGCGCAGCAAGGGCCTGTCCCGGCGTCAGGAGGGCAATGTGCTGTTGGTGGCGCCTGCAGCCGAGTTTGCCACGCAATCAGCAGACGCCCGTGTGAGTCAGGTGCTGGATGGGCACCTGCAGCCACTGCGTCGGGAGCTGCTGCCCATTCACCACGCCAAGGCCGCCGATTTGGCGCAGTTGCTGCAGACAAGTCTGGAGGGTGACGGCATCCCCACGGGTAGCCTGAGTGTCGATGAGCGCACCAATACGCTGGTGGTGTATCTGCCCGCTGAGCGCCTGACCGAGTTGCGCCAGTTGGTGGCGCAGTTGGATGTGCCGGTGCGCCAGGTAGCGATCGAGGCGCGTATCGTCGAGGCTAACGTCGATTACGAGAAAAGCCTGGGGGTACGCTGGGGTGGGCCGCTGTACGGCGAGAAGCTGCGGCCTGGCAAGGAACTGTTCGTCGACCTCGGCCTGGAGCGTGCCGGCAGCAGTATCGGTCTTGGTTTGTTGCGCGGTGACGTGTTGCTGGACCTGGAACTCAGTGCCATGGAAAAAAGCGGCAACGGCGAAATCATTTCGCAGCCCAAGGTGGTCACGGCTGACAAGGAAACGGCGAGGATCCTCAAGGGTACCGAGGTGCCTTACCAGGAAACGAGCCAAAGCGGCGCTACCTCGGTATCGTTTCGCGAAGCCTCGCTGTCGCTGGAAGTAACGCCACAGATCACTCCGGACAACAAGGTGATCATGACCGTCAGGGTGACCAAGGACGAGCCGGATTACGTCAATGCCTTGAACAACGTACCGCCGATCCGCAAGAACGAGGTCAATGCCAAGGTTCGTGTGGCTGACGGCGAAACGATCGTGATCGGTGGCGTCTACTCGACTTCGCAAAACAATGTAGTCGACAAGGTGCCATTTTTCGGCGATCTGCCGTATGTTGGGCGGCTGTTTCGACGCGATGCATTACAAGAGAAAAAATCCGAGCTGCTGGTCTTCCTGACTCCGCGTATCATGAGTGACCAGGCGATTGCTGTGAGTCGTTGATTCTGTGCGAAATTTGATACTTGTGGGGCCCATGGGCGCTGGTAAAAGCACCATCGGACGCCTGTTGGCCAAAGAGCTGCGCCTGCTGTTCAAGGATTCCGATAAGGAAATCGAACTGCGATGCGGCGCAAACATCCCGTGGATTTTCGACAAGGAAGGCGAGCCGGGTTTCCGTGATCGCGAGCAAGCGATGATCGCCGAGCTGTGCGCGCTCGACGGTGTGGTTCTGGCCACCGGCGGTGGCGCGGTGATGCGAGAGGCTAACCGCCGGGCGCTGCATCAGGGTGGCCGGGTGATCTACCTGCATGCTTCGGTCGAGCAGCAAGTCGGTCGCACTGCGCGCGACCGCAATCGCCCGCTGCTGCGCACGGCCAATCCCGAGGCGACCTTGCGCACCTTGCTGGAAACCCGTGACCCGCTCTACCGCGAGATCGCCGACCTGGTGGTTGAAACCGACGAGCGGCCACCACGCATGGTGGTGATCGATATTCTCGAGCGCTTGCAGCAGTTGCCGCCCCGTTAACCCGGGACTATTCTCGGCTTCCAGCGCCGAGGCGAGGCTCAACGTTACCGCGCAGGTCGCCGGATGGCGCCGCGCCCAAGTACATTGTGGGGATACATGCAGACACTAAAGGTCGACCTGGGCGAGCGTAGCTACCCGATCTACATTGGCGAAGGCCTGCTGGACCAGCCCGAGCTGCTGGCACCGCACATCGCGGGTCGGCAGGTTGCCATCGTTTCCAACGAGACCGTCGCGCCGCTGTATCTCGAACGCCTGAGCAAGGCCCTCGGTGCCTACTCGGTACTGCCAGTGGTGTTGCCCGATGGTGAAGCCCACAAGAACTGGGAAACATTGCAACTGATCTTCGATGGCCTGCTGACAGCCCGCCATGATCGTCGTACGACTGTGGTCGCTCTGGGTGGGGGCGTGATTGGTGACATGGCTGGTTTCGCTGCCGCCTGCTACCAGCGCGGCGTCGACTTCATCCAGGTGCCGACTACCCTGTTGTCTCAGGTCGACTCTTCCGTGGGTGGCAAGACCGGCATCAATCATCCGCTGGGCAAGAACATGGTCGGTGCTTTCTATCAGCCCAATGCGGTGCTGATCGATACCACCAGCCTCAAGACCCTGCCAGCGCGCGAGCTGTCTGCAGGCCTGGCTGAAGTGATCAAGTACGGGCTGATTTGCGACAAGCCGTTCCTCGCCTGGCTCGAAGACAATATGCAGGCACTGCGTGCCCTCGATTCGGCAGCCCTGACCGAGGCCATCCGCCGTTCTTGCGCGGCCAAGGCTGCAGTGGTGGGGGCCGACGAGCGCGAGTCTGGCGTACGGGCCACGCTGAACCTGGGGCATACCTTTGGGCATGCTATCGAAACCCATATGGGCTATGGCGTGTGGCTGCACGGCGAAGCCGTGGCGGCGGGCACAGTGATGGCTCTGGAAATGTCCATGCGCCTTGGCTGGATCGATCAGGCTGAGCGCGATCGTGGGATCCGCCTGTTGCAGGACGCAGGTTTGCCGGTGGTGCCACCACAGGAAATGACCCCGGCGCATTTCATGGAGCACATGGCGGTCGACAAGAAGGTGCTCGACGGCCGTTTGCGTCTGGTGCTGCTGCGCCAGATGGGCGAGGCCGTGGTGACCGACGACTATTCGAAAGAGATTCTCCAGGCCACGCTGTCGGCGGATTACCGCGCGATCGTGGCCCAGCTTTGAGGTTGTGACAGCGCAATGACAAGTTTGCATGCCGATGAGGCCTTTCTCGACCATTACCAGTTGAGCCATGATCCGTTCGCGCCCCGCGTACCTGGCTTCAAGTTCTTCCCGGCCCAGCGCAAGCCCGTGCTTGGCCAACTGCACCACCTGGCGCGCTATAGCCAGTTGATGCTGGTGGTCAGTGGCCCATTGGGCAGCGGCAAGTCGCTGCTGCGCCAGGCCCTGGTGGCCAGTACCAACAAGCAGGCTGTGCAAAGTGTGGTGGTGTCAGCCCGCAGCGCCAGCGATGCCTCCAGTATGCTCGCGCAGGTCGCGCAGGAGTTGGGTGTCGCCCAGCCCGAGGTGCAGGCGATCCTGTCGAAGGTGGTGCAACTGGCACTGACCGGGCAGGAAGTGTATTTGCTGGTGGACGATGCGGAACAACTCGACGAGTCTGCACTCCAAGCGTTGCTGGAATTGGCGGCGGGGGTACCTGAAGGGCGTCCGCACGTGTTTCTGTTCGGTGAGCCATCGCTGATTGCCGGGCTGGACGAGCTCAATGTCGAGGAAGAGCGGTTCCACATCATCGAGCTTGCGCCCTACAGTGAAGAAGAAACCCGCGAGTATCTGGAGCAGCGCCTGGAAGGGGCAGGCCGGGGCATCGAGGTGTTCAGCCGTGAACAGATCGCCGATATCCATGAAAACTCCGACGGCTGGCCTGGCAACATCAATCAGGTCGCCCGTGACACTTTGATCGAAACCATGATCGCCAGCCGCTCGACGGCCAAGCGACCAACCATGGGGTTCAAGATGCCTACAAAACATGTACTCGCGTTGTCCGCTGTGGTCGTGGTTGCCGTTGCGGCCGCGGTATTGATGCCCAAGAAAGGCGACAAGGCCCCTGCCGAAGCGCCGGCCGCCCAAGCCCAGTTGCCGCTGGGCGATGGCAAGCAGGGCGCTGCCATCGAGTTCTCTGGCTCTTCCCAGCCAATGCCGCTGCCTCTGGTTGGCCAGTCGCAGCCGGTGATGCGCGAACCGCTGGCCCAAGCCGCAGGCATGGGCGAGGGTGAAGAGGGAAGCCCGGCTGGCGACACCGCGCTGCAGCCTGGCAACCCGCCACCTACCGTGACCACCATCGCCCCGCCACAAGGTGTGCCGGCTGGCCCGGCGCCTGCCCAGCCGGTTGCGCCTGCGCCGAAGCCTATCGCAACCCAGCCCGTCAAGCCGGTTGCACCTGTAAAGCCAGCACCAGTGCCGACCCAGGTCGCCGTGGCCAAGCCGGCCCCCAAAGCTGCCGAAAAACCAGCCGCCGCTAGCGCTGGTAATGGTGGCTGGTATGCCGGGCAGAAGCCTGGCAACTATGTGGTGCAGATCCTCGGAACCAGCTCCGAAGCGTCGGCCCAGGCTTACGTCAAGGCCCAGGGTGGCGACTATCGCTACTTCAAGAAAACCCTGCAGGGCAAGCCCCTGTACGTCGTGACTTACGGCAGTTTCGCCAACCGTGACGCAGCGGTTGCGGCAATCAAGAACTTGCCAGCGAAGGTCCAGGCTGGTAAACCTTGGCCACGTACCGTCGCCAGTGTCCAACAAGAGCTGGCCGCGGCCCGCTGATACCTTCCGGGCGGCATCACCCCGCCGCCCAGTAGCTAAGCGAATTCTAGCTTTCGACTAGCCTGCTGCGCCTGAGCGCGGCAGGCTTTTCTGTCCCGGACTGCCGGCCACAAGCCTTTAGTTGCAGTCATGGCTGAAACGCTTCAGACTCGAGTCAAGCCGCTATCACGGCGAATGGCGCAAAAACATTCAAAATTGCGACATAAATTTTCAATGCTGAGACATGAAAATTTGTGGGCATCGCTGTCGCTGTGCAACAATGGTTTTCCATGGCCACCGCAAAAAAGCTGGCGTTTGATCGGCGTGGATGGTAAGTGGTTGTTAAAAAAGAGATTTACCTCCGTTGAGAGGTGAACCTGGTGAGAATGTGTCTATGAAAACAGGTCTGTACCATCCCGAAGAATTCAAGGACAACTGTGGTTTTGGCCTGATCGCCCATATGACGGGCGTGCCGAGCCACCACCTTCTGCAAACTGCCATGCAGGCGTTGACGTGCATGACCCACCGCGGCGGCATCAATGCCGACGGCAAGACCGGTGACGGTTGCGGTCTGCTCATGCAGAAGCCCGATCAGTTCCTGCGAGCCGTGGCCCAGGAGCACTTCGCTGTCGAGCTGCCCAAGCAGTACGCCGTCGGCATGGTGTTCTTCAACCAGGACCCGGTCAAAGCCGAAGCTGCCCGCGCCAACATGGACCGCGAGATCCTCGCCGCCGGCCTGAAACTGGTCGGCTGGCGCAAGGTGCCGATCGACACCAGCGTACTCGGCCGCCTGGCCCTGGAGCGCCTGCCGCAGATCGAGCAGGTGTTCATTGGCGGTGAAGGCCTGAGCGATCAGGAATTCGCCATCAAGCTGTTTAGCGCCCGTCGTCGTTCGTCGGTGGCCAACGCCCATGACGCCGACCACTACATCTGCAGCTTCTCGCACAAGACCATCATCTACAAAGGCCTGATGATGCCGCGTGATCTCGCGGCGTTTTACCCAGACCTGGGTGACGAGCGCCTGCAAACCGCGATCTGCGTGTTCCACCAGCGCTTCTCCACCAACACCCTGCCGAAATGGCCGCTGGCGCAGCCGTTCCGCTTCCTCGCCCACAACGGCGAGATCAACACCATCACCGGCAACCGTAACTGGGCCGTGGCTCGTCGCACCAAGTTCGCCAACGACCAGATCCCCGACCTCGAAGAGCTCGGCCCGCTGGTCAACCGCGTCGGTTCCGACTCGTCGAGCATGGACAACATGCTGGAGCTGATGGTTACCGGTGGCATCGACCTGTTCCGCGGCGTGCGCATGCTGGTACCGCCAGCATGGCAGAACGTCGAGACCATGGACGCCGACCTGCGCGCCTTCTACGAATACAACTCCATGCACATGGAGCCGTGGGATGGTCCGGCCGGTATCGTCATGACCGAAGGCCGCCACGCGGTGTGCCTGCTCGACCGTAACGGTCTGCGCCCGGCGCGCTGGGTGACCACCACCAATGGCTACATCACCATCGCCTCGGAAATCGGCGTATGGGGCTATCAGCCTGAGGAAGTGCTGGCCAAGGGCCGTGTCGGCCCGGGCCAGATCCTTGCCGTGGACACCGAAACCGGCCAGATTCTCGACACCGACGCCATCGACAACCGCCTGAAGTCGCGGCACCCATACAAGCGCTGGTTGCGTCAGCACGCTACGCGTATCCAGGCGACACTGACCGACGACCAGGGCGTGGCCAGCTACGACGCTGACCAGCTCAAGCAATACATGAAGATGTTCCAGGTTACCTTCGAAGAGCGTGACCAGGTGCTGCGCCCGTTGGGTGAGCAGGGCCAGGAAGCCGTTGGTTCGATGGGTGACGACACGCCGATGGCCGTGCTGTCGCAGCGCGTGCGTTCGCCGTACGACTTCTTCCGCCAGCAGTTCGCTCAGGTGACCAACCCGCCGATCGACCCGCTGCGCGAAGCGATCGTGATGTCGCTGGAAATCTGCCTGGGTGCCGAGCGCAACATCTTCCAGGAGTCCCCGGAGCACGCTTCGCGGGTAATCCTAAGCTCGCCGGTCATCTCGCCTGCCAAGTGGCGTTCGCTGATGAACCTGGAGCGCGAAGGCTTCGACCGCCAGCTGATCGACCTCAACTATGAGCAGAGCGTCGGCCTGGAAGCGGCCATCCGCAACATTGCCGACCAGGCCGAAGAAGCTGTGCGTGGGGGCAAGACCCAGCTGGTGCTGAGCGACCGTTATATCGCCCCGGGCAAGCTGCCGGTGCACGCGTCGCTGGCCGTTGGTGCCGTGCATCACCGCCTGACCGAACAGGGTCTGCGTTGCGACAGCAACATCCTGGTGGAAACCGCTACCGCCCGTGATCCGCATCACTTCGCCGTGCTGCTGGGCTTCGGTGCCTCGGCCGTTTACCCGTACCTGGCGTATGAAGTACTGGCTGACCTGATCCGTACCGGCGAAGTGCTGGGCGACCTGGACGAAGTGTTCAAGTACTACCGCAAGGGTATTTCCAAGGGCCTGCTGAAGATCCTGTCGAAGATGGGGATCTCCACCATCGCCTCGTACCGCGGTGCACAGCTGTTCGAAGCCATCGGCCTGGCCGAGGAAGTGGTAGGCCTGAGCTTCAAGGGCGTGTCCAGCCGCATCAAGGGTGCGCGCTTCGAAGACCTGGAAAACGACCAGAAGCTGCTGGCGGCCGAAGCCTGGAGCGCGCGCAAGCCGATCCAGCAAGGTGGCCTGCTGAAGTTCGTCCACGGTGGCGAATACCACGCCTACAACCCGGACGTGGTCAACACCCTGCAAGCGGCCGTGCAGCAGGGCGACTACGCCAAGTTCAAGGAATACACCACGCTGGTGGACCAGCGCCCGGTGTCGATGATCCGTGACTTGCTCAAAGTGAAGGTGGCCGACCAGCCGCTGGCGCTGGAGCAGATCGAGCCGCTGGAGGCGATTCTCAAGCGCTTTGACTCGGCGGGGATCTCGCTGGGTGCACTGTCGCCGGAAGCTCACGAAGCGCTGGCCGAGGCCATGAACCGCCTGGGCGCCCGCTCCAACTCTGGTGAAGGCGGCGAAGACCCGTCGCGCTATGGCACCATCAAGAGTTCGAAGATCAAGCAGGTGGCCACCGGCCGTTTTGGTGTGACTCCGGAGTACCTGGTCAACGCCGAAGTGCTGCAGATCAAGGTTGCCCAGGGCGCCAAGCCCGGTGAGGGCGGCCAGTTGCCGGGCGGAAAGGTCAACGGCCTGATCGCCAAGCTGCGTTATGCGGTGCCTGGCGTGACCCTGATCTCGCCACCTCCACACCACGACATCTACTCGATCGAAGATCTGGCCCAGCTAATCTACGACCTCAAACAGGTCAACCCGCAGGCGCTGGTATCGGTCAAGCTGGTAGCCGAAGCGGGCGTGGGCACCATCGCCGCTGGTGTGGCCAAGGCCTATGCAGACCTGATTACCATCTCCGGTTACGACGGTGGTACCGGTGCTTCGCCGCTGACCTCGATCAAGTATGCCGGCGCCCCTTGGGAGCTGGGCCTGGCGGAAACCCACCAGACCCTGCGCGGCAACGACCTGCGCGGCAAGGTGCGTGTGCAGACCGACGGCGGCCTGAAAACCGGCCTGGACGTGATCAAGGCGGCCATCCTCGGTGCCGAAAGCTTCGGCTTTGGTACCGCGCCAATGATTGCCCTGGGCTGCAAGTACCTGCGCATCTGCCACCTGAACAACTGCGCCACCGGCGTGGCCACCCAGAACGACAAGCTGCGCAAGGACCACTACATCGGCACCGTCGACATGGTGATCAACTTCTTCACCTTCGTCGCCGAAGAAACCCGCGAGTGGTTGGCCAAGCTGGGCGTGCGCAGCCTTGGTGAACTGATCGGCCGTACCGACCTGCTCGATGTGCTGCCAGGTGACACCGAACGCCAGCAGTACCTGGACCTGTCGCCGCTGCTGGGCAGCTCGCACATTCCGGCGGACAAACCGCAGTTCTGCGAGGTCGACAAGAACCCGCCGTTCGACCTGGGCGAGTTGGCCGAGAAGATGGTTGATATGGCCATGCCGGCCATCCGCGACCAGGCGGGCGGCGAGTTCAGCCTCGACATCTGCAACTGCGACCGCTCCATTGGTGCGCGTGTGTCGGGCGAAATCGCCCGTCTGCACGGCAACCAGGGCATGGCCGCGGCGCCGATCACCTTCCGCTTCAAGGGTACTGCGGGCCAGAGCTTTGGCGTGTGGAACGCCGGTGGACTGAACCTGCACCTGGAAGGCGACGCCAACGATTACGTCGGCAAAGGCATGACCGGTGGCAAGGTCACCATCGTGCCGCCAGCCGGCAGCCCGTTCGAAACCCAGCACAGCGCCATCGTCGGCAACACCTGCCTGTACGGTGCCACTGGCGGCAAGTTGTTTGCCGCAGGTACTGCGGGCGAGCGCTTCGCTGTTCGTAACTCCGGCGCCCATGCTGTTGTCGAGGGCACTGGCGATCACTGCTGTGAATACATGACCGGTGGCTTTGTCTGCATTCTGGGCAAGACCGGTTACAACTTCGGTTCTGGCATGACTGGCGGCTTTGCCTACGTGCTCGACATGGACAATAGCTTCGTCGACAAGCTCAACCACGAGCTGGTGGAAATCCAGCGTATCAGTGGCGAAGCGATGGAGGCCTACCGTAGCCACCTGGCGCGTGTCCTTGCCGAGTATGTGGATGAGACCGGCAGCGAGTGGGGGCGTGAGCTCTCGGAGAACCTGGACGACTACGTGCGGCGCTTCTGGCTGGTCAAGCCGAAGGCAGCCAACCTGAAGCAACTGCTGTCCAGCACCCGTGCCAACCCGCAGTAAAAACAGCTGCAAGTGGCAAGCCCCGAGCTGCAAGTAAATGGCAGTTCGAGGTTTGCCCGGCTTAAGTGATCGTCTTGCGGCTTGCAGCTTGTAGCTTGCAGCTGCTGTAAAGAGGTTTTGAAAAATGGCTGAACGTCTGAACAACGACTTCCAGTTCATCGAAGTGGGCCGAAAGGACCCGAAAAAAAAGCTGCTGCGCCAGCGCAAGAAGGAGTTCGTGGAAATCTACGAACCGTTCAAGCCGCAGCAGTCCGTAGAGCAGGCGCACCGCTGCCTGGGCTGCGGTAATCCGTATTGCGAGTGGAAGTGCCCGGTACACAACTTCATCCCCAACTGGTTGAAGCTGGTCTCCGAAGGCAACATCCTGGCCGCGGCGGAGCTGTCGCACCAGACCAACACCCTGCCGGAAGTATGCGGCCGTGTTTGCCCGCAAGACCGCCTGTGCGAAGGGGCCTGTACCCTGAACGACGGCTTCGGCGCGGTGACCATCGGCTCGGTGGAGAAGTACATCACCGACACCGCCTTCGCCATGGGCTGGCGTCCGGACATGTCCAAGGTCAAGCCAACCGGCAAACGCGTCGCCATCATCGGCGCCGGCCCGGCGGGCCTGGGCTGCGCCGACGTGCTGGTGCGCGCTGGGGTAACCCCGGTGGTGTTCGACAAGAACCCGGAAATCGGCGGCCTGCTGACCTTTGGCATCCCCGAGTTCAAGCTGGAAAAGACCGTGCTCAGCAACCGCCGCGAAGTCTTCACCGGCATGGGTATCGAGTTCCGCCTGAACACCGAGGTGGGCAAGGACGTGACCATGGAACAGCTGCTCGCCGAGTACGATGCAGTGTTCATGGGCATGGGTACCTACACCTACATGAAGGGTGGCTTCCCGGGTGAAGACCTGCCGGGCGTGCATGACGCACTGGACTTCCTGATCGCCAACGTCAACCGCAACCTGGGCTTCGAGAAGTCGCCGGAAGACTTCGTCGACATGCAGGGCAAGAAAGTGGTGGTGCTGGGCGGTGGTGACACCGCGATGGACTGCAACCGTACCTCGATCCGTCAGGGCGCCAAGGCGGTGACCTGTGCTTATCGTCGTGACGAAGCCAACATGCCGGGTTCGCGCAAAGAGGTGAAGAACGCCAAGGAAGAGGGCGTGAAGTTCCTCTACAACCGCCAGCCCATTGCCATTGTGGGTGAGGACAGGGTCGAAGGCGTCAAAGTGGTCGAGACCCGCCTGGGCGAGCCTGATGCCCGTGGCCGCCGCAGCCCTGAGCCCATCCCGGGCTCCGAAGAGATCCTGCCGGCAGATGCCGTGGTGATCGCCTTCGGCTTCCGCCCGAGCCCCGCGCCGTGGTTTGAGCAGCATGGTATTCAACTGGACAGCCAGGGCCGTGTGGTTGCCCCGGAGAAGGGCCAGTTCAAGCACCAGACCAGCAACCCGAAAGTGTTCGCCGGTGGCGACATGGTGCGTGGTTCGGACCTGGTGGTGACTGCGATCTTCGAAGGGCGTACGGCCGCCGAGGGTATCCTCGACTACCTAGAAGTCTGATTGGCGACCTATTCGCGGGCATGCCCGCTCCCGCAGGTTTAAGCGCAGAACCTGTGGGAGCGGGCATGCCCGCGAAGCTTTTGTATACAAAAACGCTTGATCTGTGGCATCCAATAGACAAAACACATGGCCATGGCCGTGCCTTTTGCGCTGGTGTCTGAGAAAATGCCCGCACTATTTTTCCGGATGCCGACATGACTGCCCTGAAGAACGATCGTTTCCTGCGTGCTCTGCTCAAGCAACCCGTAGACGTCACCCCGGTGTGGATGATGCGCCAGGCCGGCCGCTACCTGCCGGAGTACCGCGCCAGCCGCGCCAAGGCCGGTGACTTCATGAGCCTGTGCATGAACCCGCAGTTCGCCTGCGAGGTCACCCTGCAGCCGCTGGACCGCTACCCGCTGGACGCGGCGATCCTGTTCTCGGACATCCTCACCATTCCCGATGCCATGGGCCTGGGTCTGTACTTCGAAACCGGCGAAGGCCCGCGTTTCAAGAAGGTCATCAGCACCCCCGCCGACATCGAAGCGCTGCCAGTCCCGGACCCACAGAAAGACCTTGGCTACGTGATGGACGCGGTCAGCACCATTCGCCGTGAACTCAATGGTCGTGTGCCGCTGATCGGCTTCTCCGGCAGCCCGTGGACCCTGGCCACTTACATGGTCGAAGGCGGCTCGTCGAAAGACTTCCGCAAGACCAAGGCCATGGCCTACGACAACCCGCAAGCCCTGCACCTGCTGCTGGACAAGCTGGCCCAGTCGGTCACCAGCTACCTTAACGGCCAGATCCTGGCCGGCGCCCAGGCCGTGCAGATCTTCGACACCTGGGGCGGCAACCTGTCGGCGGCGGCCTACCAGGAGTTCTCACTGGCCTACATGCGCAAGATCGTCAGCGGTCTGATCCGCGAGCACGAGGGGCGCAAGGTGCCGGTGATCCTGTTCACCAAGAATGGCGGCTTGTGGCTGGAAAGCATCGCCGACGCAGGTGCCGACGCGCTGGGCCTGGACTGGACCTGCGAGATCGGCGATGCCCGTCGCCGCGTGGGTGACAAAGTAGCCTTGCAAGGCAACATGGACCCGACCGTGTTGTACGCCAAGCCCGAGGCCATCCGCAAGGAGGTGGCGCGCATCCTGGCCAGTTATGGCCACGGCACCGGCCATGTATTCAACCTCGGCCACGGCATCACACCGGAAGTTGACCCGGAACATGCGGGTGCATTCATCAACGCCGTGCACGAACTGTCTGCGCAGTACCACCAGTGACTTGATGCACTGCACAGTAAACCCGGCTTCGATGCCGGGTTTTTTGTACGTTAAGTTTGAATTCAGCGATCGTCTCTAATCTGGTCCCATCGAAACCGAAACAGGACCCGATTATCATGAAAATCCGTTATCTCGCCCTCATCTTCGCTCCCTTGTTCAGCACTGGCGCATTTGCCGCTGGCTACACCGGCCCTGGCGCCCAGTCGGTAACCACTGTTGCCGCCGCCAATGACGCTGCCGATGACACCCCGGTTGTACTGCAGGGGTTCGTGACCAAGAAGATCAACAACGACGACAAGTACGAGTTCAAGGACAACACCGGCACCATCACTGTCGAGATCGACGATGAGGACCTGCCGCCGACGCCGTTCAACGACAAGACCAAGGTGAAGCTGACCGGTGAGGTGGAAAAGCACCTGATGAGCCGGGAAGTGGATGTGGATATTGTCGAGATCATCAACTGATCTGATGGCCTCTTCGTGGGCACGCCCGCTCCCGCAGGTTGTGGGCGCGGGCGTGCCCACGAATGCATCACACCGTTTTGGGTGGTAGCTTGCTCAAGTGCAACGCCACCAGCAATGCCGCCGCCAGCAAGCTGCCAATGAACAGCCCGATCCCGTTCCAGCCCCACTGGTGCCAGAACACTCCGCCCGCCGTACCGGCCACGCTGGAGCCGGCGTAGTAGCAGAACAGGTATAGCGACGACGCCTGTCCCTTGGCCTTCAGCGCCCGGCGGCCGATCCAGCTGCTGGCCACCGAGTGCGCACCAAAGAAGCCGAAGGTGAACACCAGCATGCCCACGATCACCATCACCAGTGGACTGGCCAGTGTCATCAGCAAGCCACTCGCCATTACCACGATGCTGGCCCAGAACACCTTGCGCCGGCCCAGTTTGTCCGCCAGGGCGCCGACCTGTGCCGAACTGTAGATGCCTGACAGGTAGACCACCGACAGCAAGCCGACCAGTGCCTGGTTCATGTGGTAGGGCTCGGCCAGCAGGCGGTAGCCGATGTAGTTGAACAAGGTGACGAAGGCGCCCATCAGCAGAAAGGCTTCAAGGAACAGCCAGGGCAGGCCGGCGTCCTTGAAGTGCATGACAAAACCGTCCAGCAGGCTGCGCGGGTTCATCGTCTGTGCGCGAAAATTGCGTGACTCCGGCAGCACCTTCCAGAACACCAGCGCAGCCACCAGGGCCAGGCCGCCAATGGTCAGCATCGCCGTGTGCCAGCTGACGAAGTCGATCAATACGCCCGTGATGAGCCGCCCGCTCATGCCGCCAATCGCGTTGCCGCCGATGTACAGGCCCATGGCCAGGCCAATGTGCTGCGGGTGGATCTCTTCGCTCAGGTAGGTCATCGCCACTGCTGCCAGGCCGCTCAGCGACAGGCCGACCAAGGCGCGGGTGGCCAGTACCAGCTCCCAGCTGGGCATTACGGCGCTGGCCAAGGTGGACAGGGCGGCGCAGACCAGCGCGAACACCATCACGGGCTTGCGTCCGATGCGGTCAGAAATGGGGCCGGTGATCAGCAGGCCGAACGCCAGCATGGCGGTGGACACCGACAGCACCAGGCTGCTCTGTGCCGCGTTGATGGCAAACTCACTGGATAGCAGAGGCATCATCGGCTGTACGCAGTACAGCAAGGCGAAGGTGGCGAACCCGCCGCTGAACAAGGCCAGCACGGTTTTCATGAAGGCGGGTGTGCCTTTTTCGATCCACATTTCGCTCAGGATGGCAGGCTTTGGCTCAAGGAGGAGGGGGGCTACTGCAGTTTTCACGGGAGGGTACCTCTGGCGCAATGAAAAAAGCATATAGCTGCCTAACGATTAGATCCAATATATTGTTCGACCTATTTGAGACGTCTGGCGACTTATTTGGAGCGGATCATGGAACTGCGTCATCTGCGTTACTTCATTGCTGTGGCCGAAGAGCTGCACTTTGGCCGCGCCGCCCAGCAGTTGGGTATTTCCCAGCCGCCCTTGAGCCAGCAGATCCAGGCTCTGGAGCAGGAGCTAGGGGCCCGGCTGTTCGAGCGTACCAACCGTCGTGTCGAACTGAGCGAGGCCGGTCGATTGTTCCTCGAGGAAGCGCGCCAGGTATTGGCGCAGGTTGAGAAGGCTGCGGATGTAGCCCGGCGTGCGCAGTTGGGCGAGCTGGGGGAGATGAAAATCGGTTTCACCTCCTCGGCCCCGTTCACCTCGAAAATCCCCAAGGCCATTCATGCCTTCCGTCAGCGCTTTCCGGCGGTGCACCTGAACCTCAAGGAAATGAGCAGCCGTGACGTTGCCGAAGGGGTATTCGACGAGTCCATCGAGGTGGGGTTGATGCGGCCGATGCCGCTGCCGGAGGGGTTGGTGGCCACCGAGTTGTTCCGAGAACCGTTGGTGGCGGTGATCAATGCCTCGCATCCGCTGGCCGAAGGCACTGAGCAAGGCGTCTACATGGCGGCGTTGGCCCCTGAGCCCTTCGTGTTCTTCCCGCGCAGTTATGGCAGCGGTTTGCATGCACAATTGCTGAGCCTGGCGCGGCATGCGGGTTTCAGCCCCCATTTTGCGCAAGAGGCAGGTGAAGCGATGACCATCATCGGTCTGGTCTCGGCGGGGCTGGGGGTGTCGGTGTTGCCGGCTTCGTTCCAGCGCATGCGCATAGAAGGGGTGGTGTACCGTACCTTGCTCGATGAAGAGGCGATGACGGCGGTGTGGCTGGTGCAGCGCGAGCGCGGTCATTCGGTGATGGCCAAGGCATTTACCGAGTTGTTGACAGGACAGGTGGTCGGTCAGGCGTGATGCCGGTCAAATGGCACTGGTCATTGCCCCCATGCCGCCACATACTCGGGCATTCGTTGATACACGGAGGTCAAGCATGCGGCGCGTGGTGTTCAATCAAAAAGGTGGCGTAGGCAAGTCGAGCATTGCCTGCAACCTGGCGGCGGTCAGTGCCAATGAAGGTTACCGGACCTTGTTGATCGACCTGGATGCCCAGGCGAACTCGACCCAATACCTCACCGGCCTGACCGGCGAGGACATCCCCATGGGCATTGCCGATTTCTTCAAGCAAAGCCTTTCCAGCGGGCCGTTCAGCAAGAAGAACAAGGTCGATATCTACGAAACCCCGTTCGACAACCTGCATGTGGTCACCGCCACTGCCGAGCTGGCCGACCTGCAGCCGAAGCTGGAGGCCAAGCACAAGATCAACAAGCTGCGTAAGCTGCTCGACGCACTGGACGAGGATTACGAGCGGATCTATATCGATACCCCGCCGGCACTGAACTTCTACGCAGTTTCTGCGCTGATCGCTGCTGATCGCGTGCTGATCCCCTTTGACTGCGACAGCTTCTCTCGCCAGGCCTTGTATGGCCTGTTGGCCGAGATCGAAGACCTCAAGGAAGACCACAACGAAGACCTGATGGTCGAAGGCATCGTGGTCAACCAGTTCCAGTCACGTGCCAGCCTGCCACAGCAGATGCTCGACGAACTGCTGGCCGAAGGGTTGCCGGTGCTGCCGGTGTACTTGGGCAGTTCGGTGAAAATGCGCGAATCGCATCACGCCAGCCTGCCGCTGATTCACCTGGAACCGCGGCACAAGCTGACTCAGCAGTTTGTCGAGTTGCATTCGCTGCTTGAAGAGAACGCTTAAACCCCGTGGCTACGCAGCCACTCCAGCAATGACTGGAGTGGAAACGCCCCGGCTTGGCGGCTAATTTCGCGGCCGTTCTTGAACAGCAGCAGGCTGGGGATCGAGCGTATGCCCAGTTGCCCTGCGAGGTTACGGTTGGCTTCGCTGTCGAGCTTGGCCAGGCGGCAGCGGCCAGCAAGTTGCCGAGCGGTCTCTTCGAAGGTGGGGGCGAATGACTTGCACGGGCCGCACCAGTCGGCCCAGATGTCGACCAGCAGCGGCAGGTCGCCTTTGATCTGGCTGGCGTAGCTGGCTTCAGTCAGTTCGAAGGGGGTGCTCAACAGCACATCCTTTTTGCAGCGACCGCATTTCGGCGCATCGCCCAGGCGCTCGGCGGGCAGGCGGTTGAGGCCGTTGCAGTGGGGGCAGGGGATTACCAGTGGGTCGGTCATTTCATCTCCGGTGTTGGGTTCACGGTTTCCTTGTGGGAGCGGTGCTAATCAGGAAGAGCAGCTGATTTCCAGGTGTTTGCCCCACTCTGGCGGTCGCTCGGCGTAGGCCTGCATCCCGGGCTGCTCCTCAAAAGGTCTGGCCAGGACTTGGTGCAGCCGTCGAACTTCACTGTAGTCCCCCGCCTCGGCCGCTTCGATGGCGTTCTGCGCCAGGTAGTTGCGCAGCACGTACAGCGGATTCACCGCATGCATCCGCTCACGACGGCCTTCGGCATTACCGGGTTCACGCCCACAGCGGGCCAGGTAGTCTGCGCCCCAGGCATCGAAACCGGCCAGGTCGATAAAGTCATCACGCACTACCTGCAGTGCCTCAGCCACCGGCTGCTCACCCAGTTTGCGGAAGAACAGGTTGTAGTCCACGCCACCGCGTTGCATGCACTGCAGCAGGCGCTCGACCAGCCCCATGTCGTCATCTTCGGCCGTGGTCAGCCCCAGGCGCCGGCGCATCAGGTCCAGGTAATGGGCCTGGTACAGCGGCAGGAACAGGCCCAACGCTTCCTTCAGCGGCTCAACTTCGATCACGGTGGTCAGTGCCTGGGCCAGCGCGCTGAGGTTCCAGTGGGCGATGGGCACCTGGTTGGCGTAGCTGTAGCGGCCACGGTCGTCGGAGTGGTTGCAGATGAAGTTGGCATCGAAGTCGTCCAGAAACGCGTACGGGCCGAAGTCGAAGGTGATGCCGAGGATCGACATGTTGTCGGTGTTCATCACGCCGTGGCAGAAGCCATACGCCTGCCAGCGGGCGATCAGTTCGGCATTGCGCTCGACGATGGTGCGGAACATGGCCAGGTAGGGCTGCTCGGCGTCACTGCATTCGGGATAGTGTTGTTCGAGCACGTGGTCGATCAACACGCGCTGCTGCTCGGGCTGCTTGGTGTAGTAGAAGTACTCGAAATGGCCGAAACGCACATGGCTCTGCGCCAGACGCGTCAGCATGGCCGCGCTTTCACGGGTTTCGCGCCACACCGGGGTGCTGGAACCGATCACGCACAGCGCCCGGCTGGTGGCGATGCCCAGGGCGTGCAAGGCTTCGGAAGCGAGGAACTCGCGGATCGACGAGCGCAGCACAGCGCGCCCATCACCCATACGGGAGTAGGGGGTCTGGCCGGCGCCCTTGAGGTGCAGGTCCCAGTGTTCGCCAGCGTCGTTGAGCACTTCGGCCAGCAGCAGGCCACGGCCGTCGCCTAGACGTGGGTTGTACGAGCCGAACTGGTGGCCGGAATAAACCATCGCCCGAGGGTCGGCCTCTTCCCACAGCTTGTGGCCGCTGAACAGCTCGGCGAACACCGGCAGTTCGGCCTGGGCGGGGTCGAGGTCGAGCAAGGCCATGGCCGACTCGCTCGCTACCACCAGGCGCGGGTCTGCAATGGGTTCGGGCAGCACCTGGGTGGAGAACGCATCGCCCAGACGGGCGAAGCGGTTGTCGAAGGTGAGTTGGTCGAGGGCTTTCACGGGACTGCTCCTTGGAATCGGTGCCAATGGGGCCGCTTGGCGGCCCTTCGCGGGTGAAACCACTCCTACAAAGAATATGCAGAGCTGAAAGCAGTGCGATCGCTGTGTAGGAGCGGGTTCACCCGCGAACGAGGGTGAAACCCTCGCAGCAATTTTGCACACAATAAAGTATTCGAGCCCATTCAGGCCGAAGCAGTGCCATCCGATTTCGGCTGTTCCATCGGAATCAATTGCTGCTTGCTGCCCTTCGCGTCCATCAAGAATACCTCTACCTGGCGCACCGAGATCTTGATGTTGTGGGCTTTGAACTCGCGGTTGATGTACCGGTTGATCTCGTCCAGCGTCGGGTTGCGGTCGCCCAGGTCACGAACGTGCATGCGCAGTTCGTGGTCCAGCGAGCTTTCGCCGAAGTTGAGGAAGTACACGATCGGTTCCGGATCTTTGAGCACGCGTGGGTTCTCATGCGCGCCCTTGAGCAGCAGGTCACGCACCAGGTCGAGGTCTGAGCCATAGTCGATGCCCAGCTTCAGTGTCACCCGGGTGACCGTATCGGTCAGCGACCAGTTGATCAGTTGGCCAGTGATGAAGGTCTTGTTGGGGACGATGATGTCCTTGCGGTCGAAGTCGGTGATGGTGGTGGCACGGATGCGGATCTTGCTTACCGTGCCCGACAGGTTGCCGATGGTGATGGTGTCGCCAATCCGTACCGGGCGCTCGAACAGGATCATGATGCCGGAGATGAAGTTGGCGAAGATTTCCTGCATGCCGAAGCCCAGGCCTACTGACAGCGCGGCCACCAGCCATTGCAGCTTGTCCCAGCTCACCCCCAGGGTCGACAGGGTACTGACGATGCCGATGCCGACGATGGTGTACGACAGCAACGTAGTAGTGGCGTAGGCACTGCCTTGGGCGAGGTTCAGGCGTGACAGCACCAGTACTTCCAGCAGGCCTGGCAAGTTGCCGGCCAGGGCGAAGGTGATGCCGACGATCACCAGTGCGCCGAGCAGGTCGCCGAGGCTGATCGGTACCATGCTGGCGGCGGCGCCGGTGCCGCTGGTGTATTCGTAGAGGACGAAGTTGTTGAGGTAGGCGAACACCGAGATCAGGTCGGCCCATACCCAGTACAGGCCGGCGATGAAGCCGCCGAGCAGGGCCAGGCGGATCAGGCGCAGCGACTGCTGGTTGACCTGTTCGATATCCAGTGTTGGCTCTTCGGTGATGACTTCGCCATCCAGGCCTTCCTTGGCCGCTGCACGCTTGGTCAACGCACGCTGGTAGGCCAGGCGTCGTGCAGCCACCGACAGGCCGCGCACGAAGGCGGCTTCGATCACCAACCAGAACAGCAGCAGGTACAGGGTGTAGATGAGTCGGTCGGTAAGCTTCAGTGCCGTGTAGTAGTAGCCGAAGCACACGGCGACGAACAGGGCGATGGGCAGGGCGGTGAATGCTACGCCCACGGCCCTGCGGAACAGCGAGGTGTCACGGTGTGCCGGGCTGCTGAGCAGCAGGCGACTGAGTAGCCAGGCCATCAGCGCATAGCAGGTCAGTACCACGCCGATGCCCAACACGTCGTCTGCCAGTGCCGAAGGCTGGTGCTCGGCCACCGCCACCACGCCGACCAGTGCCAGCACCACGGTGCCCAAGCGGCGAACCCAGCCGCGCAGGAACTCGACCTGTGGTTTGTGCCAGCGGAAGTGGACTTCCGCCACGCCACCGGGAGCGAGGATGCGATAGGCGGTGTAGAACACCAGCCAGGCCTGGGCCAGCTGCCAGAGTGCGGCGCCCAGGTTGGCGTTCTGCCCACGGGCGTCGATCTGCAGGGCATAGCTGCACAGCGCCAGGCCAAGGCTGACCGGCATCGCCAGCAGAATGTTGATAAGGATTGCCTGGGGCGTGTGCCATTGGCTGTCTCGGCGGAAGTGGCCGATATCCTGGTGCACTTTGCCTAACCGTTGGTAAAGGTATTTGCGCCGCCACAGCAGCGCACCGATCACCAGTAGCAGTGGCAGGAACAGCAGCGGGCGCTGGCTCAGGCCATCGGCCAGCTCTTTCAGGCCGGAACCCCACGGCAGTTTGGCGACTTGGTCGGCCAGGCGCTCTGGCACGTATTGCAGCCAGTCCCAGTCCAGCGGCTTGTTGCTGGGGATCCAGAACATTTGCTCGTCGAGGGTGGTGCGTAGGCTCTGCGCAGTGCCCAGCAGCTGCTTCTGGTTGAGTTGCAGGGTGATCGATTCGTTGAGCAGCGCCGACAGTTCGCGGCTCAGCCGCTCCAGCAGGTCGCTGCGGGTGATGGCTACATCCAGCAGGGCCTTGCGCAGCTGCGGGGTCACATCTTCCTGCGGTTGCGCCGCCAGCAGCTTGTCGACGTAGGTGACCGGGCTGCTCATCTGCTCGCGTTGCTGGTTGACTTCGAACTGGTACAGGCGGGTGTCGGCGATCTGGTCGGCCAGGTCGCGGTCGACCTTCAGGTGCGGCAAGGTCTGTTTCTGCTTATAAAGGATCTTCGACAGTAGCAGGCTTCCCTTGAGCACGTTGATCTGCTCGTCAAGCGCCTGGTCGGCCTGGGTCAGGCTGTCGAGCTGCTGCTTGGTGCGCAGGTTCTGCTGGGTCAATTCGTTGAGGCGATCGGTGCTTTTGAGCAGGTAGTCGGAAAGCTTGAGGTTGATCGCGCTCTCAGTGGCCAGCAGGCTGCTGCCGCCGGCCTTCTGAGCCTCGATCGACTGCTGGGTGACGGCTTCCTGGGACTGGGCCAGGCGTTTGTCGTTGATCAGCGTCTGCAGGTCCTGGATTTCCTGCTCCAGGCGCGCAGCACGCTCGACCAGCAGGTCATGACGCGCATTGCCGAGGTCTTGCAGCACGCTGTTGCCGGCCAGCTCCTGGCGGCGCAGCAGGGTCAACGCGTTGAGCGAGGCCAGCTCGGCGTTGAGCTGGTTGCGTTGGTCGGCATTGATGGATTTGCCGCCGTCCTTGCCGGTTTTGAGGATGTTGTTGATCTGCTGGCTGCGGGTCTGGCTGCTGCTGATCTCGGCCTGGGCGCGTTCGGGGCGGGTTTGCGAGTTGATGATCAGGCTGTTGGCTTCAGACAGCGCCTTTTGCAGTTCGCCCTGCTGCGTGTTGCGTTCGCTGAGCATCTGTTCAAGCTGTGGCACGGTGAGGTTGGCGTAGCGCTGGGCCACCGGTTGTGCCTTGGTTTCCTTGAGCCTGGCCAACTCCTTCTGGCTGTCACTGGTCTCTTTGGGGGCACTGCTCAACTGCTGCTTCAGTGCAGCAAGCTTCTTCTCGCTATCTTCCTTGGCAGCAAGCAGGCTCAACGTTTGTTCGAGCACCTGCTGCAGCGCCTTCTGGTCTGCCTCGGGCAGCTTGCGCTCGGCGATCTTGTCGAGGCTGTTCTGGATGCTGGCGGTGGTCGGGGCTTCTGCCGCGGTAGCCGCAAAAGAAAGGGACAGGCACAACCCGAGCAGGGCTGTGCGAAGGTACACGCGCAGGGACATAGGCAGGCTACTTGTGGATCCGGCTGAAACGAAGTTTAGAGGAACAATCCTGGTCCGGGTCGCGTTCCTTCGGGGAATCTGACGCCTACTTTCTGGATCTTGTTCCCGTCCATGGTTGCCACGGTCCAGATCGTGCCATGCCATTCGACCTGGTCCCCTACTACTGGAGCGCCTCCGACCTTCTGTCGGATGAACTGCGCCAGCGGCATTTTCGCGTCGAGGCCATCGAGTTTCAGGCCGTACAACGCCGCCACTGCACCCAGTTCGGCATCGCCTTCGAGCACGAAGTCGCCGAAGAAACGCAGGTCCAGGCCACGTTGCGGCGCCTGGCTGAACAGTTTGCCCAAGGCAGGCAGGTTGTGCTCGTGGCCGATCACGCAGAGCATGTCGCCAACTTCCAGCACGGTGCTGCCCGACGGGTGCAGCAGTTGCTCGCCACGGAACAGCGCGGCAATCCGCGTGCCTTCGGGCATTTTCAGTTCGCGCAGGGCGGCACCGATGCACCATTTTTCTGCGCCCAGACGGTAGACGAACATTTCCCACTCGCTGGTGATGTGCACCTCAAGGGCGGAACGGGAGATCGGCGCCGGGTCTGGCGGTACCGTCACCTTCAACAGCTTGGCCATCCACGGCAGGCTGGTGCCTTGCACCAGCAGCGATACCAGTACGATGAAGAAGGCCAGGTTGAAGAACAGTTGGGCGTCTGGCAGGCCCGCCATCAGCGGGAACACCGCCAGAATGATCGGTACCGCACCGCGCAGGCCGACCCACGAAATGAAGCCCTTTTCACGGCCGTGGAAAGCCTTGAACGGCAGCAGGGCAGCAACCACCGACAGTGGCCGCGCCACCAGGATCATCCACAGCGCCAGGCCCAGTGCTGGCAGGGCGATGGGCAGCAGGTCGTGCGGCGTGACCAGCAACCCCAGCACCAGGAACATGCCGATCTGGGCCAGCCAGGCCATGCCGTCGAGCATATGCAGGATGCCATGGCGGCTACGGATCGGCCTGTTGCCCAGCACCAGGCCGCACAGGTATACGGCGAGGAAGCCGCTACCATGCAGGGCGTTGGTCAGCGAAAACACCACGAGGCCGCCGGCCACTACCAGAATGGGGTACAGGCCGCCGGCCAGATTGATGCGGTTGACCAGTTGCAGCATCAGCCAGCCGCCGCCCAGGCCCACCAGCGCGCCGATACCGAACTCACGCAGCACGTGGCCCAGCAGGCTCCAATGCAGGCCGGTCTCGCCGCTGGCGATCATGTCGATCAAGGTGACCGTGAGAAACACCGCCATTGGGTCGTTGCTGCCCGACTCGATCTCGAGGGTAGCAGAAACCCGTTCGTTCAGGCCTTTGCCGCCGAGCAGCGAGAACACTGCAGCGGCGTCGGTGGAGCCGACGATGGCGCCGATCAGCAGGCCCTGGATCAGGCTGAGCTGGAACAGCCAGGCGGCGACCAGGCCGGTGAGGGCGGTGGTGATCATTACCCCGACCGTGGCCAGCGATAGCGCCGGCCAAAGCGCTACGCGAAAGCTTGCTACCCTCGTGCGCAGGCCGCCGTCAAGCAGGATGACGGCCAGTGCCAGGTTGCCCACCAGGTAGGCGGTTGGGTAATTGTTGAAGATGATGCCGCCACCATCGACACCGGCGAGCATGCCGACGGCGAGGATGATGACCAGAATAGGGATACCCAGGCGCGACGACAGCGAGCTGACCAGGATACTTGCACCCACCAGCAATGCGCCGATCAGAAACAGGCTGTTGATGGTGCTTGCATCCAAAGGCAGGTACTCCGAGACAGCGAGGGGGAGGGACTTGGTAGCGCATTTTTCAGCAAAAGCTAGCAGGTCGCGTGCCAATCGATTCTAACCTGAGGCCGACGCAGGCTGTAAAGCGATACCGCATCGTCGTTGCGGCGTGCGGCTGTAATGTTCGCCCACTGTCAGGCAGCTGAGTAACATGAATGGCAAAGAAACCATTTTCCTCGCCTAGGTGGCTCAGTGCCTGCTCGGGCAATTTCCTGATTTGCACAATCTGGCGCGCCGGGCGGCGGGCCATGTGCTTCGCCACCATGCCACCGCGACAGCGGGGCGAGAGCGGCTGGTCAGGCAGATCAGTGGCAGGGAAGCTTTCTTTGCGCTGCCCGCCTGAGCAAACGTGAAAGGGGCCGCTGCGCGGCCCCTGATCAAGGCCTCAGCCCTGCTTCACTTCACGCATCGGCTTGCCTTTCACTGGTGCATCCCCTGCCACGTAGTACTTGGCGGTGCTGCGCGGCAGTGGCTTGCGACCACGGATCTTGTCCGAAATCTTCTCGGCAATCATGATCGTGGTGGCATTGAGGTTACCGGTGATGATCAGCGGCATGATCGACGCATCGACCACGCGCAGGCCCTGCATGCCATGCACGCGGCCTTCGCCATCGACCACGGCCATGTCGTCAGTGCCCATCTTGCACGAGCAGGATGGGTGGAAGGCGGTTTCGGCGTGCTCGCGGATGAACTTGTCCAGCTGCTCGTCGGTTTGCACGTCGGGGCCCGGGCTGATTTCGCGGCCACGGTATGGGTCCAGCGCTGGCTGGGCCATGATTTCACGGGTCAGGCGGATGCCGTCACGGAATTCCTGCCAGTCCTGCTCGGTGGACATGTAGTTGAACAGGATGCTCGGGTGCTGGCGTGGGTCTTTCGACTTGGCCTGGATGCGGCCACGGGCAGGCGAGCGCATGGAGCCCATGTGCGCCTGGAAGCCATGTTCCTTCACACCATTGGAGCCGTTGTAGTTAATCGCAACCGGCAGGAAGTGGTACTGGATGTTCGGCCACTTGAATTCAGGGCGGGTACGAATGAAACCACCGGCCTCGAACTGGTTGCTGGCGCCGATGCCGGTGCCATTGAACAACCACTCGGCACCGATGGCCGGCTGGTTCCACCACAGCAGCGATGGGTACAGCGATACCGGCTGGGTGCAGGCGTACTGCAGGTACAGTTCCAGGTGGTCCTGAAGGTTTTCACCAACGCCCGGCAGGTCGTGCACAACCGGGATGTCGAGGCTTTCCAGCAGGGCGCGCGGGCCGACGCCGGAGCGCTGCAGCAGCTGCGGCGAAGCGATGGCGCCAGAGCTGACGATCACTTCCTTGCGGGCGCGGGCTTCAACGCGCTCTTCGCTGTCGCCGACCAGGTAGGTCACGCCTACGGCGCGCTTGCCGTCGAACAGCACGCGGTCGCTCAGGGCGTGGGTGACGATGGTCAGGTTCGGGCGTTTCTTGGCCTGGTCCAGGTAGCCACGGGCGGTGCTGGAGCGGCGGCCATTCTTGGTCACCGAACGGTCCATCGGGCCGAAGCCTTCCTGCTGGTAGCCGTTGAGGTCTTCGGTGCGCGGGTAACCGGCTTGCACGCCAGCTTCAACCATGGCGTGGAACAGCGGGTTGTTGCCGGCCTTTGGCGTAGCAACGCTGACCGGGCCGTCACCGCCGTGGTAGTCGTTAGGGCCGATGTCACGGGTTTCGGCTTTGCGGAAGTACGGCAGGCAGTCGAGGTAGGTCCAGTCTTCCAGGCCTGGCAGTTCTGCCCAGCCGTCGAAGTCCATGGCGTTGCCGCGGATGTAGCACATGCCGTTGATCAGCGACGAGCCACCCAGGCCCTTGCCACGGCCACATTCCATGCGGCGGCCGTCCATGTGCGGCTCTGGGTCGGTCTCGTAAGCCCAGTTGTAGCGGCGGCCTTGCAGCGGGAAGGCCAGGGCGGCTGGCATCTGGGTGCGGAAGTCGAAGCGGTAGTCGGGGCCACCGGCTTCCAGCAGCAAGACGGTGACGCCGGCGTCTTCGGTCAGGCGGGTCGCCAGGGTGTTACCGGCCGAGCCGGCACCGACGATGATGTAATCGAATTCTTGGGACATGAAAGTACCCTCGTGTTGGCGGTGATCGGGGAGCGGGTACGCCCGTGCGCGGTGGCACGGGCGTGGCTAGACAGGGTTCAGAAAACCGAGGTATAGCCGCCCAGCTCGACCTGGACCGACTTGATGCGAGTGTATTGAGCCAGCGAGCTGACGCCGTTTTCACGGCCGACGCCCGACTGCTTGTAGCCACCTACCGGCATTTCGGCCGGCGATTCACCCCAGGCGTTGATCCAGCAGATACCGGCTTCGAGCTTGTGGATGATGCGGTGGGCGCGGGTGATGTCGTTGGTGCAGACGCCGGCGGCCAGGCCGTAGTCGGTGTCGTTGGCACGGCGGATCACTTCTTCTTCGGTTTCGTAGGTGAGAATGCTCATCACCGGGCCGAAGATCTCTTCCTTGACGATGGTCATGTCGTCGGTGCAGTCGGTGAACACGGTCGGGGCAACGAAGGCACCTTTGGCGAAGTCACCGGCAGTCAGACGCTCGCCGCCGCACAGGACGCGGGCACCTTCTTCCTTGCCTTTGGCGATGTAGCCCAGCACGCTTTCCATGTGCTGGAAGCTGACCAGCGGGCCGAAGTTGGTGTTTTCGTCTTCCGGGTTGCCAACGCGGATGCGGGCAACGCGCTCGGCGATCTTGGCTTCGAAGGCCGCCTTCATTTCAGCTGGGATGAATACGCGGGTACCGTTGGTGCACACCTGGCCCGAGCTGTAGAAGTTGGCCATCATGGCGATGTCAGCGGCCTTGTCCAGATCGGCGTCGGCACAGATGATCAGTGGCGATTTGCCGCCCAGTTCCATGGTCACTTCCTTCAGCGAAGAGCTGGAGGCGCTGGCCATGACTTTCTTGCCGGTGGTGGTGCCGCCGGTGAACGACACTTTTTCGATGCGCGGGTGCTCGGTCAGCCAGGTGCCGACTTCGCGGCCGCTACCGGTCAGAACGTTGAACACGCCGTTTGGCAGGCCGGCTTCGGTGTAGATCTCGGCCAGTTTCAGAGTGGTCAGCGAGGTGACTTCCGACGGTTTGAAGATCATCGCGTTACCAGCGGCCAGGGCCGGGGCAGATTTCCACAGGGCGATCTGGATCGGGTAGTTCCAGGCACCGATGCCCACAGTCACGCCCAGCGGCTCGCGGCGGGTGTAGACGAAGGACGATTCGCGCAGCGGAATCTGCTCGCCCTCGATGGCCGGTACCAGGCCTGCGTAGTATTCCAGCACGTCGGCGCCGGTAACGATGTCGACGTAGCGGGTTTCGGAGTAAGACTTGCCGGTGTCCAGGGTTTCCAGCATGGCCAGCTCGTCGTTGCGCTCGCGCAGGATGTCGACGGCGCGGCGCAGGATGCGCGAACGCTGCATGGCGGTCATCGCGGCCCAGATCTTCTGGCCACGCTCGGCGCTTTCCACGGCCTTCTCGACGTCTGCCTCGGTAGCACGCTGTACGTGGGCGAGGACTTCGCCAGTGGCCGGGTTGATGGCTTCGAAAGTGGCATCGCTGCCAGCGTCGACGTAAGCGCCATCAATGTAGAGTTTTTGCGTTCCGAAACGGGCCATAGTGTCCTCGCAAGTGCAGTGTGTGGTTTGGCTTGCGCGTCATGCTCCTGCCGGGTTGGCAAGGGCCCTGCGCGCATGGTCAGCAGCCTGGTCGTTTGTGCCCAGGGTGTGCTGCTTGGCCAGTTGTAGTTCCATGTATTCGTAAGCAATCCGTACCGCCTGGTCGGTGTCGAATGCATCACCCGACAGGGCGCCACGCAGCCACAAACCGTCGATCAGGGCTGCCAGACCGCGGGCTGCCTTGCGCGCATGGTAGAGCGGCAGGACGCGGCGGAACTGGCAGCACAGGTTGGAATACAAGCGGTGGTCGTTGATCCGCTGCAACCTGTGCAAATCGGGCTGGTGCATGCTGGAAGCCCAGAAGGCCAACCAGGTTTTCATTGCCGGGCCGTTTACCTGGCTGGCATCGAAGTTGCCCTCGATGATCACTTTCAGGTGAGCGCGCGGGCTGTCGTCTTTCAGGGCCTGGCGACGTGCTCTGACGCCTTCGTTGAGCATGCTCATGATGTAACCCATCGTCGCTGCGATCAGGCCGTTCTTGTCCCGAAAGTAGTGACTGATGATGCCGTTCGACACACCGGCCAAACGGGCAATCAGCGCAATGCTGGCGTCCCCCAGTCCGACCTGATCGACCGCCTGCAAGGTGGCTTCGATCAACTGCTGGCGCCGGATGGGTTGCATACCGACCTTGGGCATCTTGCTATCTCCTCAGGCCTGCGAGCAGACGACAGGCGGCTGACTCGGCGAAGGCCAGTCTATTTTGTTTTGATTGAACGTTCAATCAATAAAGAATAAGCTCTGCGACAATTTGTGCCATTGACAGTTTTTCAGGCGGTCGAGAAGGCACGGATTGACACCCCAGGAAATCGTGTAACCCCCGGAATACAAGGCGTTGACGGGCGTGAGCGATGCGAAATGCAGATTCTGCCGTACGGTCATTGGTCCTGCGGCAGGCCCTTGGAGCGGGCGGGGTGCTCTGTGACGAATGCGCGCACCTCCGTTGAGGCGTGGCATTTTCAGCAGGCCACCTGTCTGTTTTTGGCAACGTATCGATTCGGGATCACGGTTTCCAGGGTTCTTTTATAACACCTGATGCAGTGGGGATATTCCACCAATTGCTCGGGAAAGACTGATTAGCCTCCACAGCCGCACTGCCCGGAGCATTCGTGCAATGAGTTCTGCCTCACTTATCAAGCCCCCCGCCGAGAGGGTACGGGTCAACCGCGTGGTGTTCTTCACCTCCGCGCTGATGATCCTTGTTCTGACTGCCTTGCTGATCGCTGCACCCGAAACTGCCGGCCAAGTGCTGGGCGTGGCCCAGAAGTGGCTGACGCGTACCTTTGGCTGGTACTACATGCTGGTCATCTGCGGATACCTGCTGTTCGTCGTCTACCTGGCTTTCTCCGACTACGGCAGCCTCAAGCTGGGTGGCAAGGACGACCAGCCGGACTTCAGCTATGGCGCCTGGGCCGGCATGCTGTTCTCGTCCGGTATCGGTATTTCGCTGCTGTACTTCGGCGCTTCCGAGCCGCTGGACCACTATTTCAATCCCCCGGAAGGCACACCGGCCAGCCTCGAGGCCGCTCGCCAGGGCTTGCAGCTGACCTTCCTGCACTGGGGCCTGCACGGCTGGGCGATCTATGCCCTGGTCGGCCTGGCCGTGGGTTACTTCGCTTACCGCCACAACCAGCCGCTGGCACTGCGCTCGGCGCTGTACCCGCTGGTGGGCGAGCGTTGGGTCAAGGGTGCTGCCGGCAATGCCGTCGACATCTTCGGCATGTTCGTCACCCTGCTTGGCCTGGTGACCAACCTGGGTATCGGCTCGATGCAGGTCTCTTCGGGCCTGGAATACCTGTTCGGCATGGACCACAGCAAGACCAACCTGCTGGTGGTGATTCTGGTCATGGCCGGTGTGGCCACCGTGGCTGCGGTCTCGGGTGTGGAAAACGGCATTCGTCGCCTGTCCAACCTGAACATCGTGCTGTTCAGCGGCCTGCTGATTTTCGTATTGCTGGGCGGCGAAACCCTGCACCTGCTCAATGGCCTCGTGCAGAACGTCGGTGACTACCTCAACGGCATCGTGCTGAAAACCTTCGACCTTTATGTGTATGAAGGCGAAGCCGGCAAGTCCGAGCGCTGGTTGGGTCTGTGGACCGTGTTCTACTGGGCCTGGTGGATCTCCTGGGGCCCGTTCGTCGGCATGTTCATTGCGCGTATCTCCAAGGGCCGTACCGTGCGCCAGTTGGTCATGGGCGTGCTGCTGATTCCGCTGGGCTTCACCCTGGCCTGGCTGTCGATCTTCGGCAATACCGCACTGGACCTGGTGATCAACCAGGGCGCTGTGGAACTGGGCAAGACTGCGCTGGAACAGCCGTCGATGTCGATCTACCAGCTGCTGGAATACTTCCCGGCGGCCAAGATCGTGATTGGTGTGGCGGTGTTCGTCGGTTTCGTGCTGTTCCTCACCCCGGCCGACTCCGGCGCGGTGATGATGGCCAACCTGTCGTGCAAAGGCGGCAAGGTCGACGAAGACGCCCCGCACTGGATGGTGGTGTTCTGGTCCGTGGTGATCACCCTGGTGACCATCGGCCTGCTGTTTGCCGGTAACTTCGAGGCCATGCAGACCATGGTCGTGCTGGCGGGCCTGCCGTTCTCGGTGGTGCTGGTGCTGTTCATGTTCGGCCTGTACAAGGCCATGAAGCAGGACGTGGTGATCGAGCAGGAGCGCGCCGAACTGGCCGCCCGCGGCCGTCGCGGCTTCAGCGAGCGCCTGACCCAGCTGGAACTGCAGCCGACCCAGGCCGTGGTGCAGCGTTTCATGGACAAGCAGGTCAGCCCGGCGTTGAAAGAAGCCGCTGCACAGCTGCAGACGTTGGGCTTCGAGGTGGAAACCCGCGTTGGCCAGTCGCGCAACCTGATGGGCTTGCGGGTGATGATGGAAGAAGGCAACCCGTTCGTCTATGAGGTGAGCCTTGACGGCTATATGGCCGCGCCGAGCGAGGCGCCGGTCGAGGGTGAGCCTGAACTGCGCCAGCGCTTCTACCGCGCCGAGGTCTACCTGCATGACGGCAGTCAGGAATACGACCTGATGGGCTTTGCCCCAGACCAGATCGTGCGTGATGTGCTCGACCAGTTCGAGAGCCATCGCCAGGTGCTTGGCCGCGTCTATAGCTGACTGCCCGGCAGGTCGCCGCACCGCCAGGTGCCGCGGCCTGCCAGCAGTAATATGTAGCACCTCTTTCGATAACATCTCCAGGACGCTTTGTGGTTCATTCCATAACGAGTCCTGGTCATGCCCGCCACTCACGCGCACAACCTCAAACACGCAGTCGCCGCCCAGTTCGCCAGCCGTCCCACGCTCCGCCAGGTCGCAGGGGAACAGGTCATGAAGGTGATCCTGGAGCACTATCCTCTGGTTGGCGTACATCGCCCTGAGATGACCTCGGCTGCACCGCTGTACCTGATGTCCATGCATCCGGATGGCGTCTGGCACCCTCAGCCGCTGGTGGATGTGGTGCTGCAGGCCCTGCTTGCGGCTAAACCACTGGACCTCGCCCCAGCGGGTGACTACCGCCTTAGCCTGAACCCGCCCCGGCGCTTTTTCGCCATCGAGTCGAGCCTCGAAACTGCCGAGGGCGATTTGATCGAGCCCGCGCGCCTGACCGATGGCCTCAACGCATTGCTGCCGATGCTGCTATGGCACTTCCAGCAAGCGCAGATCGACTATTGGAACGGCGACGCCACGATCGACCGCGACCTGTGGTTGCAGCAGTTGTTGCGCGCCAACCTGCTCGATGGCCTGAAAGACGAAGCGCTGGACGACGAACAACGCAAGCTGCTGCGTGACCTGATGATGGGCAACCGCACCGGGCTCGATGTGCAGCTGGTGCGGGTAGCGTTACGTCAGGGCGAAGACACTTTCCATGAGCTGTTGCCCGGCTTGCTGATTACCGCCTCCAGTGAAGTTCGCGAACTGACACTCTGGTGTTCTCCCGAAGGCCTGGTCCGCAGTTTTGACGCCCAGGCTTCATTCGGCGCGGCGTTGCAAATACAGATGGCTGGACGTTACCGGTTTGATGAGTTGAGCTGGCAGGGCCTGACTGTGGAGGGCGACGCTTTCGCCCTGTACAGCGCCCTGTTGCTGGAAATCTTGCTCGAACGCTTGGCCCGCCTGCGCTGGAGTGCGATCGACAGCGTCGACCAACTGGAGCATTACTGCCATTTGGCCTGCGAGCCCGCGTCCTTTTTTGCCGAGTTCAGTGACCAGGGCACCGGTGGGCTGGGCCTGGCGCTTCCCAAGGGCCTGTCGCGAGCCGATACGGATAGCCAGACCGCCTACCTGCAAGCCATGCTCGACTTGTCGCTACTGCAACAGCACAGCCCAGACCAGGGCATTCAGGACGGTCTGCCGGACTTGCACACCTATGCGGCGACACGCCTGCGCGAAGCGATGCTGCATGACCACCCGGTAGACGCCAATTACTTTCCTGATGACCTTATCCTCAGCGTCGAGACCTTTGTCAGTGACGGTCACGGGCTGGGCTTCGGCCAGAAGACCGGTGAAAAGAAGTTGACCCTGACGCAACTGGCGATCGGCCGCCTGGATGCCACAGCAGGAGGGGTGGTGACACACATCGCGCACCGGGAAAACCAGCTGATCATGAAGTGGATGACCATTGATTACGTCCGTGAGCTGGTGCAGCGAGTCGACATCGGCGGCACGTATCCACGTCATGTACAGTCGATGCTCGATCGCTCGGCGAGCCGCGCCGAACACATCTCGGCATTTGCCATACGCTGGCGTATTACCCTGATGTTCGATGCCGCGCGGGCGCGGGCAGTCAAGCGGCTCGACAAGTTCGCCTACGGCGCCCTGGCAGAATTCTGCCGTAGTGGCCAGGAAGGTGCAGCGGCTGTGCGGATTGCACCGCTTGCGTTCAAACGCTCGCCGACATCAGAGAGGGTCGACGTGGCGCATGGTTTCTACGTGATCGAACTCATCGAGCTGGGTGCTCATCTGTTGTATTGCCCGCTGTACACCGACAAGGCGCTGATTCAGTTCGACAGCGCTCAGGCGCTGTTGGATGCGATCAGCCGCCCGGGGGCGTTGCAGGACAGCGTGCTGCTGTGGATCGAGCAAGCTCAGCGCGGGGTCTACGACAACGGCGGCTTCCGGGAGCCGCACCTGCCCCAATGGCTGCTCGACCCTTACACCCTCCCGGCGAAACCGCAGCCTGTTCAGTTGGCGCTGCAGTTCTGGGCGCAGGACGTGGATCGGCAGATGTTCGAAGCCAAGGGCCGGATGTTGCTGGAGCTGGCGGATCGCAGCGCCATGAGTAACAGCGAGGTGCGCTGGCGGCTGGTCACGGCATTTTCCTGGGAGCTGCTGAATGTTGTGTTTCCGGTGTTACCGGGGCCGCTCACCTCGGTTGCCTGGCTTTACATCGGCATGCGCAGCCTGATCAACGATGTGCAGGGGCTGGCCAGCCCGCATCTCGACGAGCGAATCCAGGCGATGGTCGATGTGCTGAACAACACCTTGCTGGCGCTGATACACCTGCAGACGCCGAAACTGGCAGCGCCGGCCGTTTCTGGCGACCTGCCGCCATCGCTGCTCCAGGGGCCACCTCCAGGCAACGGGATCGAGTTGGCGAACCTTTCCACAGCAACGCGGGAGCCCAGTGCCTCGGTCGACAGGCTGCAGGCGATGGCCAACACCCACCTGGACTTTTCCTGGCGTGGGGCTGGGGGGCTCAACGGCCTGTCGAGTGCCCAGCGCGGTCAAATGCGGGCGTTGGCGACCAGCGTTTCGCTGGCGGGGCGTGAACCGCAGACGCAGGGCGTGGCTGCTGGCCTGGTGCGGATTGGGGATGATTTCTATGTGTCTCTGGACGGTGATGTCTACCGAGTCAGCCTTGATAACGCAGCGTTTCGCATCATCGGTCCGGACGGCACGGTTGGGCCATACCTGATGCGCGACGGCAATGTCTGGCGCCTCAATAATTCGCGATTGCACGGTGGCAATGATCGCTCCGGCGAGTTGGCCCGCGAGCGACTGCGCAAGAAACTAAGCGGGCCGATCGCCAAGGCTCAGGCCGAGATAGAGCGGCTTCTCTTGGCCGCGGAGGCTGCCACGAAGGATTTCAACGCGTTGAGCGAGCAGGTTGTCGGTTTGCGTGATCCGGTAAAGAAAGTCGAGGATCGGTTGCAAAAGGCGCCACCAACCGACCCGGGCGAACGTGCGCAATTCGAGCAGGCTACCGAGTTGTTCAAGCGCAAACTCCAGCAGTTGCACGAGCAGACGAATGCGCTGCGCACCCGGCGCCTGGCGTTGAACGACAGTCTATTCCAGGGGTATCTCGAGGCTGAACGCAACATTATCTACGTGCTCGACAAGACGAGCGCCTCGACGCAGGGCGGCAGCGTGAGAGATCAACGGATACTCTTGGGCCAGGTCCGCAAGAACCTGATCAGCTTTGGCATGTTCTTCATTGATGAGCTCCTGGCCTTGGGTGGGTTCAGGGAATACGATCAACTCACCAATGCGCTCAATGAGGCACCGCCAGAGAAACAGGCCGAGTTGTATGCCAGGTTCCGGACGATGTTGGAGAAGTTGCTTGAAGAGCAGCCCAGGATCATCAATGTCTCCAGCCAGCTGGATCGCCTGTTGGCCATCACCGATATCGACATGCAAGTGCCTTACGTCAATACCACGCTGACCGTCTCGAGCATTATCGAGAGCCGCAAGACGACCACGATCAACATCCGGTTTTTCCAGGCCATGGGCCTGGTCGAGCTGGCCCTGCAGTGGCACAAAGGCACGCCTACCCAGCACTACATGATCTTCCGCCATGCGCTCGCCAGTCAGCGTCTGCGGGTGGCCGCACAAACGCATCATCTGCTGATGTTCTGTGATTTGCCTGTCGCCGAACGAATCGAGGTACTGCAAAGTGCGTGGGACGAATACCTCTCGGCGATTCTCAACGCCGAACGGATCAAGACACTCGGCAGCAAGCTCATCGATGTCCAGCGCCTTGAGGCCTACAAGCAACAGATGGTGGAACTGAAAACCATAGCCGGTGAGGCGTTGGTCGAGGCCATGCGCGAGCAGGCGGACGGGCAGGTTCGTGGCACACGTCGTGCGGTCTATTCACGAAAGAGCCTGCAGGTGGCCCATACGCGGGCTGGTCAGATAGTCATTGGCAGCGAATCGGTGGTCGACGGGCAGGCGGTGCTGCAAGTTGTAGCGGCTTTCAACAAGAGCGCGCTGCATCGCTTCCAGAAGCAGGGAAACACCTGGGTTGAAGAGGTAGCCGCGGGCGAACCGGAACAGCCGTTGCGGACTTCTACCCCGGAGTCCGAAAGGAACAACCGGGAACTGGCCGAGGCCATGCTGGCACAGAATGAAAATGTCATCGCTCAAGCCAGAGCCCTGGTTGCCAAGGATGCTGACGACATGGGCCTGATGTCGATGCTGGACGGCCAGATCAACGAAGTGGCCGAGCTGCGTGAACAGCTCAGCGATGCCAACGCAGAGCACGCACTGCTGGCGGGCATGGACGATGCGCTGATTCAGTTGCGTCAGGCCCGCCGGGACTGTTTGGTAGCGCTTTACAGCAAGACGCGCTATCCAGGTTCCAGAGGGCTGAATTTTCTCCATCAACAGGGGCTGCTTGCAGTGGAATATGTCGGGCCTCGGCAGGTGGTCTCCGATGGCTATCTGGACGAGTACCGGATCAGCCTGTTGCGGGCTCCCGGCGAGGCCAAGGGTAGACCCTTGTGGGCCGCGCATTTCCACTTTGCCGACTCGCAGGCGGCGCCCACGGCGTTTGGCAAAGGCCATCTCAAGCTGTGGAGCCAGCGCAAGATGGGGTATCGCGAGCAAATGAAGGCGGCGAGCGAGGGGCAGGTACTGAGCATTTATCGGGGTAACCTGACCTACGCACAGGCCAGGGATGTCATTCCGTTCAACCTCTGAACATTCGCCCGGGTGGCCCAGCGGTTGCCCGTGATCAGCAAATGCTAGCGATTGCTGTAACGGCCATGCTTACCGTGTGCAGGCATGGCCTGGTTGCCACGTGTGGCGATCATCTGTTGCAGCGTGACCAGTTCGATACCCAACTGCTTGAGCCGGGGAATTTGACTTTCCAGCACCGCGAGCGTCTGCGGGTATGGGTGGCCGATCAACACCGCGGAGCCTTGCTTGCGGGCCAGCGCGATACCCTGTTGCAACTGAGCGTCGATGGCTTCCAGTGTGCGCACGTCATCCAGAAATACATCCCGCGACACATGCGCCACATCGTGTGCTTGAGCCTCGGCCGCGGCGACCGTGGCGGCACTGGTGCGGCTGTCGACGAAGAACAGTTGGCGCCGCTGCAGCTCGCCCATCAACCACGCCATGGGTTCACGCTGTGCGGTCATGCGGCTGCCCATGTGGTTGTTGATGCCGGCGGCGTAGGGCACCTTGACCAATGCTGCGTCCAGGCGCCGCGCCAGCTCTTCGATGGCGATGCCCGGGTGCCAGGCATAGGGGCCGGTGGCCGGGTCCATGGGCATGTGCAGGATCACCGTCTTGCCGGCCTTGTGCGCCTGGCGGGCAAAGTCGGTGGCATGCGGGGTGTCGGGCATGATCGCCATGGTCACCGGCCCGGGCAGGGCCAGGGTACGGCTGTCACGCTCGGTGCTCTGGCCCAGGTCGTCGATGATGATGCTCATGTAGGCCTTGTTGGCCGGCGCCGCTTGCGCGATTCCGGCCATCAGGCAAAACAACAGACACAGCAGATAACGCATAGGGTGGCTCAGTCGCCCTTGGTGATGTTCAGGCCCTTGAGCAGGCTCAGTGCCTGGCTCAGCTGGAAGTCGTCATCCTGCGGGCGTTCCTTGCGCTTGCTGCTGCCCGTCGGGCGGTCGGCGCCGCCGTTGCCGTTGCCCAGGTGGCCCTGCAGGTCGGCTTCCTTGAAGTTTTCGGTGTCGGCCTCGGCGGTGAGCTTGGCCTGGCGCACTTCGATGTCCGGGACGATGCCCTGGGCCTGGATCGAACGGCCGTTGGGGGTGTAGTAGAGCGCAGTGGTGAGCTTCAGGGCGCGGTCGTTGGCCAGTGGCAGCACGGTCTGTACCGAGCCTTTGCCGAAGCTGTCGGTACCCATCAGTACGGCGCGCTTCTGGTCCTGCAGGGCGCCAGCGACAATTTCCGATGCCGATGCACTGCCACCGTTGATCAGCACCACCAACGGCACGCCTTCGCTGGCATTGGCCGGGTTGGCCGAGAAACGCAGCTCGGAGTTGGCGATGCGGCCCTTGGTGTAGACGATCAGGCCTTTGGTCAGGAAGTGGTCGGCCACTTCCACCGCCGACTGCAGCACGCCGCCTGGGTTGTTGCGCAGGTCCAGCACTACCCCGCGCAGCTTCTTGCCGTTGTCCTTGCGCAGCTTGGCCAGCGCCTTGCCCACTTCGTCACCGGTCTTGACCTGGAACTGGGTGATACGGATGTAGCCGTAATCGTTCTCCAGTAGCTGGCTCTTCACGCTCTTGACCTGAATGACCGCACGGGTCAGGTTCACGTCAAACGGGGTGCCACCGTCGCGCACCAAGGTCAGGGTGATTTTCTCGCCGACCTTGCCGCGCATCTTGTCGACCGCTTCGGTCATGGTCTGGCCGCGGGTCGGGGCGCCGTTGATCTTGACGATCAGGTCACCAGCCTGCACGCCGGCCCGCGAGGCCGGGGTGTCGTCGATTGGCGAGACCACCTTGATGAAGCCGTCTTCCTGGCCTACTTCAATGCCCAGCCCGCCGAACTCGCCGCTGGTGCTTTCCTGCAGTTCCTGGAAGTCCTCGGGGCCAAGATAGGCCGAGTGCGGGTCAAGGTTGCTAAGCATGCCCTTGATGGCGTTTTCCAGCAGGGTCTTGTCGTCTACCGGTTCGACATAGGCGGCCTTGATACGGTCCAGGACCTCGGCGAAGGTGCGCAGTTCTTCCAGCGGCAGTGGCGCCTTGGCGGTCACCTCGGTGGCTGGCACTGCGGCGGCCTTGGCCGGCTCTGCGGCGGTGGCCAGGGGCGCGCCTACCGCCAGGGCGATGGACAGGGCCAGCTGGGTGAGACGAGGCGAGTGCAGCATGTCGAACGAACTCCTGATCCTGTAAGCGCTCCCTGGGGAGCATCGGCGCAGCACTCAGG
The DNA here is from genome assembly GCF_043101865.1 of Pseudomonas sp. zjy_15. Lineage (NCBI taxonomy): Bacteria > Pseudomonadati > Pseudomonadota > Gammaproteobacteria > Pseudomonadales > Pseudomonadaceae > Pseudomonas > Pseudomonas sp. zjy_15. The sequence goes on along the minus strand of NZ_JBICII010000108.1, from coordinate 41,792 downwards.
CTGCGCCGTAGAAATGTGACTAGCCTCGGCACCACTGCGAAGGGTCGGTAGGGCGGCCCTGCTGGCGGATAGCGAAGTACAAGCCTGCAGCTTCCTGACCACCGCTGTTGCCAACGGTGGAAATGGCTTCACCGGCCTTGACGATGTCACCGGCATTCTTGAGCAGGCTCTGGTTGTGGCCGTACAGGCTCAGGTAACCGTTGCCATGGTCGAGAATGACCAGAAGCCCGGCGCCGCGCAACCAGTCCGCGAAAACCACGCGCCCGCCGTGCACGGCGCGTACCTGAGTGCCCGGGGTGGCGCTGATCATCACTCCGTCCCATTTGGCACGGGCGTCGCTGCCGCGGGCATCGCCGAAACGAGCCAGCAGTCGACCATTGACTGGCCATGGAAGTTTGCCCCGCGCAGCAGAAAATGCGCCGCCGTAGTTCGCACCATCGCTGGAAACCATCGGCCCGAGGGTGGTGCGGGCCTTTTTCGGCGGCTCCGCTGGCTCACGGGCCTGGTCGCGGGCAGCGGCGGCGGCCAGCGCTGCCTGCTTGCGGCGTTTTTCCGCTTCCTGCTGCGCCAGCAGGGCCTTCTTGCGCGCTTCTTCAGCTTCACGGGCCTGGCGGGCGAGGGTTTCCTCGATGGTCTTCAGGACCTTGGCCAGGTCGGCCTGGTCCTGTTCGCGCGCTTGTAGCTTTTGACCGCGGTCCTTTACATCGCTGTTGAGCTTGGCCAATACCTGCTGGCGCTTGGCGCGCTCGGTTTCCAGCGCCTGGCGGCGGCTGTCGAGGTCCGCGCGCTGGGCCAGCAGCTGTTGCTGCTGGCTGGAAATTTCCTGTTCGACGTTGGCCAGTTGGCGCAAGGTCTCGTTGAAGGTGCGCAATTGCTCCAGGCGCGCCTTGCTCAGGTAGTCGTAATAGGTGAGGGTGCGGGCGAATTTCTCGGGGTTCTGCTGGTTGAGCAGCAGCTTGAGGTATTCCTCGCGACCGTTGTTCTGGTAGGCCGAACGGGCCTGGATGGCGATCAGTCGTTGTTGTTCAACGCGGGCGCTCTGGAGTTTTTTTTTCTCGGTATCAAGGCGCTCCAGCTCGCCTTCAGTCTTTTTTAGTTCTTGCTGCAGGGCCTCCACCTGCTTTTCGAGGTTGCCGATGTCGGTTTCGGTGGTTTTGAGGTCCTTTTGCACACCGGCCTTTTCTTCCTGGAGCTTGCTCAGCGTTTTCTTGAGCTCGGCAATGTCCTGGCGGGTGGCATCCAGTTGCTGCTGGGTCTGCGCGCGCTCATCGGCGAAGGCCGGGCTGAGCAGGCAAGACAAGGCTAGGAGGATCAGGGCGCGAAGCATGGGGTTTGGCGTACCAAGGATGGAGACTGGCCTAGTATGCCCGCGTGGGCAGGCAAAAAAAACGCCTCGCTGCGGATGCAGGGGGGCGTTTGTCTGGAATTCATGTGCAATTGGGGCTGCAAGGCAGCCCCTCGTTGCCATTCAGGCGTCGACCAGAATCGAAGTACCGGTCATTTCCACCGGCTTTTCCAGCCCCAGCAGCTTCAGCATGGTCGGTGCCACGTCGGCCAGCACGCCGCCCTCACGCACTTTCACGTTGCGCTTGCCAACATAGATGAACGGTACCGGCTCGGTAGTGTGTGCAGTGTGCGCCTGGCCGGTGCACTCGTCCTCCATCTGCTCGACGTTGCCGTGGTCGGCGGTGATCAGCGCCTCGCCGCCGACCTTGTCCAGCGCGTCGACAATGCGGCCTACGCAGGTATCCAGCGCTTCGACGGCCTTGACTGCCGCTTCGAACACGCCGGTGTGGCCGACCATGTCACCGTTGGCGTAGTTGACCACGATGACGTCGAAGCGCTGCTGTTCGATGGCTTCGACGATGCGATCGGTCACCTCTGGTGCGCTCATTTCCGGTTGCAGGTCATAGGTGGCGACCTTCGGCGACGGGATCAGGATGCGTTCTTCGCCTTCGAACGGCTCTTCGCGGCCACCAGAGAAGAAGAAGGTGACGTGGGCATATTTCTCGGTTTCGGCGATGCGCAGCTGGGTCTTGCCGTTTTTCGCCAGGTATTCGCCCAGCACGTTGTTGAGGCTGGATGGCGCAAAGGCTGCTGGTGCCGGGATCTTCGCCGAATACTGGGTCAGGCCGATGTACGCCGCCATCTTTGGCAGGCGCGCACGGGCGAATTCCGTGAAGTCTGGCTCTACAAATGCACGCGACAGTTCGCGAGCACGGTCGGCGCGGAAGTTCATGAAGATCACGGCATCGCCATCTTCGACCTTGACGGCTTCGCCGATGCGCGTGGCCTTGACGAATTCGTCGCTCTCGTCGCGGGCGTAAGCTGCTTCAAGGCCTGCTTGGGCCGTGTCAGCGGTGTACTCGGCAGCGCTGTCGACGATCAGGTTGTAGGCGGCGCTGACACGGTCCCAGCGGTTGTCGCGGTCCATGGCGTAGTAGCGGCCGATCAGGCTGGCGATGCGGCCCTTGCCCAGCTTGGCGAAGGTGGCATCGAGCAGTTCGATGGACGACTGCGCGCTGCGTGGCGGGGTGTCGCGGCCATCGAGGAAGGCATGCAGGTAGATCTTTTCGGCGCCACGCTGGGCGGCCAATTCGGCCATGGCCACCAAGTGGTCCTGGTGGCTGTGTACGCCACCATCGGACAGCAGGCCGAGAATGTGCACGGCCTTGCCAGCACTGGCTGCCTTGTCCACAGCACCGGTCAGCACCGGGTTTTCGAAGAACTCGCCGTCGCGGATGGCCTTGGTCACCCGGGTGAAGTCCTGATAGACGACACGACCTGCGCCGAGGTTCATATGACCGACTTCGGAGTTGCCCATCTGCCCGTCCGGCAGGCCGACATCCATGCCCGAGCCGGAAATAAGGCCATGCGGCTGGGTGGCGCACAGGCGGTCATAGACCGGTTTATTGGCGGCAAAGATGGCATTGTGTTCGGGGATATCGCTATGGCCGAAGCCATCCAGGATAATCAGGACCAGGGGTTTGGGCGTGCTCGTCATCAATCAAACTCACGGTTGTTCAAAGATGATAAAGACACGCATTTTAGGGCAAATACGCCACCCGCGGCGAATATTCGTCCCATTCCACTGACCGGCGCACCTGTGGCCGCCACATGAAGGTGGTTTTGTGGCCGGCCCGTCGGGCTTTGGTGGCACCAAGGGGCTGTGTATACTGGCCGGCATTTTCAATCGCCTGGAACACCGCTGATGGTTGCTCACCTGATTCAATTCGCGACAGATCACTACATCCTGGTTGCGATCTTCCTCATTCTGCTGGTCCTGCTGCTCGTCAACGAGATCCGTCGTGGTGGCCAGAGCCTGACCAACGGCCAACTGACAGCCATGGTCAATGCCGAGAAGGCCCTGGTGGTCGACATTCGCCCGGCCAAGGAATACTCCGCTGGTCATATCGTCGGTGCGGTGAACATCCCGCAGGACAAACTGGCCAACCGCATGACCGAGTTGGGCAAACATAAAGAGAAGACCCTGATTGTCGTCGACGCGATGGGCCAGCAGTCCGGCACTATTTGCCGCGAGCTGCTCAAAGCTGGTTACAACGCCGCCAAACTGAGCGGTGGCGTTTCCAGCTGGAAAGCCGATAACCTGCCCCTGGTGAAGTGATATGAAGCCTGTCATCGTCTATTCCAGCGACTACTGCCCCTACTGCATGCGCGCCAAGTACCTGCTCGAGAGCAAGGGCGTGGCCTTCGAGGAAATCAAGGTCGACGGCAAGCCGCAGGTTCGCGCCGAGATGAGTCAGAAAGCCGGCCGTACGTCGGTGCCGCAGATCTGGATCGGCAGCACCCATGTCGGTGGATGCGATGACCTCTATGCCCTGGAGCGCGCCGGCAAGCTCGACGCGCTGCTGGCGGCCTGATTTGCACTGCATTCAAAAACATTAGGATAAGGATCTGACATGACTGACCAACAGACCAACGGCGCTGCTGCAGAAGACAACAGCCCTCAGTTCTCCCTGCAACGCATCTATGTGCGCGACCTGTCGTTCGAGGCCCCGAAAAGCCCGCAGATCTTCCGTCAGACCTGGGAGCCAAGTGTTGCCCTGGACCTGAACACCAAGCAGAAATCCCTGGAAGGCGACTTCCACGAGGTCGTGCTGACCCTGTCGGTTACCGTCAAGAACGGTGACGAAGTGGCTTTCATTGCTGAAGTGCAGCAGGCCGGTATCTTCCTGATCGCCAACCTCGATGCGCCTTCGATGAGCCACACCCTGGGTGCGTTCTGCCCTAACATCCTGTTCCCTTATGCCCGTGAGGCCCTGGATAGCCTGGTGACTCGCGGTTCGTTCCCGGCGCTGATGCTGTCGCCTGTCAACTTCGACGCCCTGTACGCGCAAGAAATGCAGCGTATGCAGGAAGCGGGTGAAGCGCCTACTGTGCAGTAATAACTGCCGGTATCAAGAAAGCGCCTCTCGGGGCGCTTTTTTTTGCCTGTGCGGGCCTCTTCGCGGGTAACCCGCTGCTACAGGCGATCGCGCCGTTCCCTCGACCTGTGTAGGAGCGGGTTTACCCGCGAAAAGGCCGGCACAGGCGACACATCAGCTCCCGGCAAACCCGTTCTGCCGCCACGCCTCATACACCGTCACCGCCACGGTATTGGACAGGTTCAGGCTACGGCACCCCGGCCGCATCGGCAGGCGCAGGCGGTGTTCGGCCGGCAGGCTGTCCAGCACCTCGGCCGGCAGCCCGCGGCTCTCCGGCCCGAACAGGAAGGCGTCGCCCGGCTGGAAGGCCACTTCGTGGAACGGGTGCGAGCCCTTGGTGGTAAAGGCAAACAACCGTGGGTTGCCAAGGCTTTCCAGGCATCCGGCCAAGCTCTCGTGACGCTTGAGCGTGGCATACTCGTGGTAGTCCAGCCCTGCGCGGCGCAGGCGCTTGTCATCCAGTTCGAAGCTGATGGGTTCGATCAGGTGCAGGGCGCAGCCGCTGTTGGCGCATAGACGAATGATGTTGCCGGTATTCGGCGGAATTTCTGGTTGAAAAAGGATGACGTGAAACATGCACGGCTCCAAGCGTGAAGATGACGGGCATTCTACTCCTGAACCGGACGTGCGTTCGAAGTCCTTCCCACGGGTGATGCTGTCGTTGGCGATCGTCGGCTTGATGGTGGGGCTGATGATCGGTCGCCTGACTACGCCCGACGAGCGTGAGTTGCAACAGGTGCAGGTGATGCAGGATGGCCTGGAGCTTTGGTTCAACGAAGAGCCCAAGCTGCATGGCGAGAACGTGGAAGGGACGGTGGCGTTGCTGTTCCAGGCCCAGGGCAAGGCTCAGCAAGGGCAGCTTAGCCTGCAAGGCAAGCCGGTGAGCTGGCGGGTACAGCACACCAAGGAAGGTTTGTTGCTGACGGTGGTGGCCGCGCGCCCCCTGCACGGCGAATGGGCCGGTGCAGAGGACGCTGGGCGCTGGCGGGTGCAAGTGAAACTGCACGAATAAAAGAGGGGATATCCCGGCCTGCCTGTACCAGGGTCCCCAAAAGGGGTACTGCGTATAAAGGGGGGATGTCCCGGCCTGCCTGTACCGAGGTCCCCAAAACGGGCGGTGCTGCGTATAAAAGAGGGGTTCACCCGGCCTGCCTGTACCAGGGCCCCCGAAACTGTAGATGTATTGCTTGTTGCAGGGGGCGTGCCAGTTTTGCAAAAGCCGTGAATACTGGGCTTTGCGGGTGATTTGGCCGGATTTTAAGGGTATTTGTGCCTTCGAGAGGTGCAGCCGGCACAGGAACGGTGCATTCAGACGGCTGAAATGGCTGGGGCCGCTTTGCGCCCCATCGCGACACAAGGCCGCTCCCACAGGATCGTGGTAGGAGCGGGTTTACCCGCGAATACGATGGTGGCGGCAATGGTGAGCGGCAGGTGGAGATTGGCCAGCAGGCCCGGCCTCTTCGCGGGTGAACCCGCTCCTACGACGACCCCGATGTGTGTCCATCGCATCAGCCTTGGGGCAGAGGTGATCCCGTGGGAGCGGCCTTGTGTCGCGATGGGCTGCAAAGCAGCCCCAGCAATCTAGAAGGCTAATTCAGAGCTCAGTGGTCATCACCTTCCTCATCATCCCCACCAGCCACATTCATCCCCAATTCCTTGATCTTGCGCGTCAGGGTGTTACGCCCCCAGCCCAGCAACAGCGCGGCATCCCGCCGGCGTCCGGCGGTGTGCTTGAGTGCCGTCTCGATCATGATCCGTTCAAAGCTCGGCACTGCGCTGTCCAGCAGGTTGGTCTGCCCGCGCGCCAAGGCCTGGTCGGCCCACTGGCGCAGGGCCTGCTCCCAGTTGGTTACCGGCGCGGCGTCTTGTGGCAGGTTCAGCAGTTCTGGCGGCAGGTCACCGATCAGCACTTCGCGGCTGGAGGCCATCACGGTAATCCAGCGGCAAGTGTTCTCCATCTGCCGCACGTTGCCCGGCCATGGCAGGTTGCGGATGAACTCTTCAGTCTCCGGCTTGAGGATCTTCGGCTCGACTGCCAACTCCTGGGCGGCCCGGGCAAGGAAGTGGCGGGCGAGGGCGGGGATATCTTCGCGGCGGTCGGCCAGGCGCGGAATGTGGATACGGATGACATTAAGACGGTGGAACAAGTCTTCACGGAACTTGCCGGCCTGCACCAGTGATTCCAGGTTCTGGTGGGTGGCGGCGATGATGCGCACGTCGACTTTGACTGGCACGTGGCCGCCCACGCGGTAGAACTCGCCGTCGGCCAGCACGCGCAGCAGGCGGGTCTGGGTGTCGGCGGGCATGTCCCCGATTTCGTCGAGGAACAGCGTGCCGCCATCGGCCTGCTCGAAACGACCCCGACGCAAGTTGGCAGCACCTGTGAAGGCGCCTTTCTCATGGCCGAACAGCTCCGACTCCATCAGATCCTTGGGGATGGCGGCCATGTTCAGGGCAATGAACGGCGATGCTGCGCGCGGGCTGTGTCGGTGCAGGGCGTGGGCCACCAGTTCTTTGCCGGTGCCGGACTCGCCGTTGATCAGCACGGTGATGTTGGAGTGGCTGAGGCGGCCGATGGCACGGAACACCTCCTGCATCGCCGGGGCTTCGCCAATGATTTCCGGGGTGCGCGCCAGGTTCTGTGGCACATCCAGGCCTTGCTGCTCCTGGGCGTGCTGGTTGGCGCGCTTGACCAGCGATACCGCTTCGTCGACATCGAATGGCTTGGGCAGGTACTCGAAGGCACCGCCCTGGTACGAGGCCACGGCGCTGTCCAGGTCGGAGTGGGCGGTCATGATGATGACCGGCAGGCGCGGGTGCTGCTCGCGGATCTGCGCCAGCAGGTCGAGGCCGCTGGTGCCAGGCATGCGGATGTCGGAAATGATCACGTCGGGTTGCTGGCGTGCCAAGCGCCCCATGACACCGTCTGCGCTGTCGAAGCTCTGGGTGGTCATGCCTTCCTGTTGCAGGGCTTTTTCCAGGACCCAGCGGATGGAGCGATCATCGTCGACGATCCAGACGGTTTCACTTCGGCTCATGAGGCGGTGGCTCCTTGTTCCAGAGGCAGGTAAATCGAGAAGGCGGTATGGCCTGCGTGGCTTTCACACTCGATCAGGCCCTGGTGCTGGCTGATGATGTTCTGGGTAATGGCCAGGCCCAGCCCGGTACCGTCCGGGCGACCACTGACCATGGGATAGAAGAGGGTGTCTTGCAGTTCCGGCGGGATGCCCGGGCCGTTGTCGATGATCTCTACCCGCGCTACCAGGCGGTGACGCACGTGGCCGATGGTGAACTGGCGCAGGGCGCGGCTGCGCAAGGTAATGCGACCCAGGCGCAGCTCATTCTGCGCGCTGATCGCCTGCATGGCGTTGCGCACGATGTTGAGTACGGCCTGAATCATCTGCTCTCGGTCGATCAGCACGTCCGGCAGGCTCGGGTCGTAATCGCGCACCAAAGTGATGCACCCCTGGCTTTCGGCATCGACCAGGCTGCACACCCGCTCCAGCACTTCGTGAATATTGGTCATGGCCAGCGAAGGCAGCTTGTTCGAGCCGAGCATGCGGTCGACCAGGTTACGCAAACGGTCAGCCTCTTCGATGATTACATTGGTGTAATCGCGCAGCCCTTCCTCGGGCAGTTCGCGGGCCAGTAGCTGGGCCGCTCCGCGGATGCCGCCAAGGGGGTTCTTGATTTCGTGGGCCAGGCCGCGTACCAGCATCTTGGTGGTTTCCTGCTTGCTCAGTTGGGCCTCTTCCTTGGTGATGCGCAGCAGCCGGTCCCGCGGATGCACTTCGAGCAACAGCAGGGTCTGGCCTTGATGCAGTATCGGCGTTACCGCGTAGTCGACAGTGATGGTCTGCCCGGTCAGCGATGTAAGCTGCGCTTCACGCTTGGTGAACGGGTGCGCCTGCTCGACCGCCTGGCGCAGCGAGCTGAGCGCCTCGGTCGATTCGGTGAACAGTTCGCTGATGAACTGCCCATGGCTGCGCTGGCCACTGATGGCCAGTAGCATTTCTGCGGCCGGATTCATGTACTCCAGGCGCAGCTCGGCGTTGAGCAGCAACGTGGCAGTGGTCAGGTTGTCCAGAAGCAGACGGTGCTGTGCATCGCTGATGGTCATAAGGCGTCGTTGACCTCTTTTGGCGCTTGCCTGGCACTGTTATGGCCAGGGCCGGACGCGGGGTGGATCCACTGATGCGAGACTCTTGATAAGAAAATGCAAGAAACAAACCAAAGCGCCGAAAAGAAGCGGAATTTGCCGAGAAAGGCCTGAAACTGCGCAAATTCGGACCAGAAAGTCTTGGTGAAACGTTTAATTTGAACCAGATTGGTGAGCAAATGAGGGCATGGTGTGAATTAGTGCACCAAGATAGAGCATAGCGTGACAGGCGGGGTTGCAGTGCTTCTGCTTGGTGCGCAGAAACGAAAACGGCCTCCCGAAGGAGGCCGTTGTGATCAGGTCATCGGCGCAGGGCGCCAATCAGATCAGCAGCTGTAGTACAGCTCGTATTCCAGCGGGTGCACGAAGGTGCGCACCTTGATTTCTTCTTCGCTCTTCAGCTCGATGAAGGCATCGATGAAGTCGTCGGAGAACACGCCGCCCTTGGTCAGGAACGCACGGCCTTTATCCAGCTCTTCCAGAGCTTCTTTCAGGCTGCCGCACACTTGCGGGATGTTCTTGGCTTCTTCTGGCGGCAGGTCGTACAGGTTCTTGTCGGCCGCGTCGCCTGGGTGGATCTTGTTCTGGATGCCGTCCAGGCCAGCCATCAGCAGGGCCGCGAAGGCCAGGTACGGGTTGGCCGATGGGTCCGGGAAGCGTGCTTCGATACGGCGGGCTTTCGGGCTGCCAACGTAAGGAATACGGATCGAGGCGGAGCGGTTGCGAGCCGAGTAGGCCAGCATTACCGGGGCTTCGAAGCCTGGAACCAGACGCTTGTAGGAGTTGGTCGACGGGTTGGTGAAGCCGTTCAGGGCCTTACCGTGCTTGATGATACCGCCGATGAAGTACAGGGCGGTGTCGGACAGGCCGGCATAGCCTTCACCCGAGAAGGTGTTCTTGCCGTCTTTCCAGATCGACATGTGCACGTGCATGCCCGAGCCGTTGTCGCCGTACAGTGGCTTCGGCATGAAGGTGGCGGTACGGCCGTAAGCGTCGGCAACGTTGTGCACGACGTATTTCAGCGCCTGTACTTCGTCAGCCTTCTTCACCAGGGTGTTGAACTTGACGCCGATTTCGTTCTGGCCGGCAGTCGCCACTTCGTGGTGGTGAACTTCAACGGTCTGGCCCATTTCTTCCAGAGCGTTGCACATGGCAGTACGGATTTCGTGGTCGTGGTCGAACGGCGGAACCGGGAAGTAGCCACCTTTCACGCCTGGACGGTGGCCTTTGTTACCGCCTTCCACGTCAGCGCCGGTCATCCACGAGCCCTGCTCGGAGAAGATCTTGAACATCGAGCCGGAGATGTCCGACTGGAACTTCACTTCGTCGAAGATGAAGAACTCAGGCTCTGGGCCGGCGAATACGGTGTCACCGATGCCGGTGCTCTTCAGGTACTCTTCGGCGCGCTTGGCGATTGCACGTGGGTCACGATCGTAGCCCTGCATGCTCGACGGGTCGACGATGTCGCAGGTAATGATCAGGGTTGGCTCTTCGGTGAACGGATCCAGAACGGCGGTTTCGTCAACCGGCATCAGGATCATGTCGGAGGCTTCGATGCCTTTCCAGCCAGCGATGGAGGAACCGTCGAACATCTTGCCGACTTCGAAGAAGTCTTCGTCCAGCGCATCACGCGACGGCATGGTCACGTGGTGCTGAGTGCCTTTGGTGTCCGTGAAACGCAGATCAATCCACTTGACGTCATGATCTTTGATGAGTTGAACCGACTTCGACATGTTGTCCTCCGGATGGTCTAGAGCGCGGTGGGCCGCTGCCCTGGAAAAAGGGTGTTGCCGGGCGCGGATAGTCGGCCAAGCTTACCTGCCTCACAAGGGAGCAAATTGCATGCCAGTGCCCGAAAATGGCGAGGCTGGGATAAAAGGGGGCGTTTGCGGGCATTTGGCGTTGGGGTGGCGGGCAAAAGTGCACCCTTACGATGCGTTTTTTGATCATCTCGCACCAATAGGGTGCGTGGCATGAGTAGTGTGCCAGCTTCCAGGGCCTCTTCGCGGGTAAACCCGCTCCTACGGGCTTTGCACTGCTTGTAGGCGCGGGGGCACCCGCGAAAGGGCCGGAACAGGCACTGCAAAACCCGCTCTCTGCATTTATCTCAAAGCTTCTGATCAAAAGTTGGTCAAATCCTGAGCAATTTCCGATATAATTCGCGCCCCTCATTTTCGGCAGGCCCTGCGCGCGCTGTTAACCAATGAAACTTATCGTCAAAGTCTTCCCAGAAATCACCATCAAAAGCCGGCCGGTGCGCAAGCGCTTCATCCGCCAGCTTGGCAAGAACATCCGCAACGTGCTCAAGGATCTCGACCCTGAGCTCGCGGTCGATGGTGTCTGGGACAATCTCGAAGTGGTTACCCGCGTCGAAGACGAAAAAGTCCAGCGCGAGATGATCGAGCGCCTCACCTGCACGCCGGGTATCACCCACTTCCTGCAGGTCGAGGAATACCCGCTGGGTGACTTCGACGACATCGTCGCCAAGTGCAAGCACCACTTCGGCCACCTGCTGGCCGGCAAGCACTTCGCCGTGCGCTGCAAGCGCGGTGGCCACCATGACTTCACTTCGATGGACGTCGACCGTTACGTCGGCAGCCAGCTGCGCCAGCAGTGTGGCGCAGCCGGGATCGAGCTGAAGAAGCCTGAAGTGCTGGTGCGCATCGAAATCCGCGACCAGCGCCTGTACGTGATCCACAACCAGCACAACGGCATCGGCGGTTATCCGCTGGGCGCCCTGGAGCAGACCCTGGTGCTGATGTCCGGTGGTTTCGACTCCACCGTTGCGGCCTACCAGATGATGCGCCGCGGCCTGATGACCCACTTCTGCTTCTTCAACCTCGGCGGCCGTGCCCATGAGCTGGGCGTGATGGAAGTGGCCCACTACCTGTGGAAGAAGTACGGCAGCAGCCAGCGTGTACTGTTCATCAGCGTGCCGTTCGAAGAAGTGGTTGGCGAAATCCTCAACAAGGTCGACAACAGCTACATGGGCGTGACCCTCAAGCGCATGATGCTGCGCGGCGCCGCCCATATGGCCGACCGCCTGCAGATCGACGCGCTGGTGACCGGCGAAGCGATTTCCCAGGTGTCCAGCCAGACCTTGCCGAACCTGTCGATCATCGACTCGGCCACCGACAAGCTGGTGCTGCGCCCGCTGCTGGCCAGCCACAAGCAGGACATCATCGACCAGGCCACCGAAATCGGCACCGCGGACTTTGCCAAGCACATGCCGGAATACTGCGGCGTGATCTCGGTAAACCCGACTACCCATGCCAAGCGTCACCGCATGGAGCACGAAGAAAAGCAGTTCGACATGGCCGTGCTGGAGCGCGCTCTTGAGCGCGCCAAGTTCATTTCCATCGACCATGTGATCGATGAGCTGGGCAAGGACATCGAAATCGAGGAAGTGGCCGAGGCGCTGCCTGGCCAGATCGTCATCGACATTCGCCACCCCGATGCCCAGGAAGACGAACCACTGGTGCTGGAAGGTATCGAGGTCCAGGCCATGCCGTTCTACGCCATCAACAGCAAGTTCAAGCACCTGGACCCTACGCGCCAGTACTTGCTGTATTGCGACAAGGGTGTGATGAGCCGTTTGCACGCACACCACCTGCTCAGTGAGGGACATGCCAATGTGCGTGTTTATCGTCCGACATAAGATGCCGGGGCTGTATGGCGGCAGTATTCGCCATCGCCCTCCCGACCGCCGGGCCCGCTGAGCCTTAAACAGTACATATTGGCCGCCTACACTGGGCGGCAACCGAATCCTCTGATCGAGATACACTTGTGATCGAAAATCTGCGTAACATCGCCATCATCGCCCACGTTGACCATGGTAAAACCACTCTGGTCGACAAACTCCTGCGTCAGTCCGGCACTCTGGAGCGTAACGAGCTCAACGACGAGCGCGTCATGGACTCCAACGACCAGGAAAAAGAGCGCGGTATTACCATTCTGGCGAAAAACACCGCCATCAACTGGAACGGCTACCACATCAACATCGTCGACACCCCCGGCCACGCCGACTTCGGTGGCGAGGTTGAGCGTGTAATGTCGATGGTCGACTCCGTGCTGCTGCTGGTCGACGCCCAGGACGGCCCGATGCCGCAAACCCGCTTCGTGACCAAGAAGGCCTTCGAAGCCGGCCTGAAGCCAATCGTCGTGATCAACAAGGTTGACCGCCCAGGCGCGCGTCCTGACTGGGTTCTGGACCAGATCTTCGACCTGTTCGACAACCTCGGTGCCACCGACGAACAGCTGGACTTCAAAGTGGTCTACGCCTCGGCCCTGAACGGCATTGCCGGCCTGGACCACACCGCCATGGGCGAAGACATGACCGCGCTGTACCAGTCGATCATCGACAACGTACCGGCTCCGTCTGTTGACCGCGAAGGCCCGTTCCAGATGCAGATCTCTGCACTGGACTACAACAGCTTCCTCGGCGTTATCGGTGTTGGCCGCATCGCCCGTGGTCGTGTCAAGCCGAACACCCCGGTTGTCGCCATCGACACCAACGGCAAGAAGCGTAACGGCCGTATCCTGAAGCTGATGGGTCACCACGGTCTGCACCGCGTTGACGTCGAAGAAGCCCAGGCTGGCGATATCGTCTGCATCAGCGGTTTCGATGAGCTGTTCATCTCCGACACCCTGTGCGCCCCGGATGCGGTAGAAGCGATGAAGCCGCTGACCGTTGACGAGCCGACCGTTTCGATGACCTTCCAGGTCAACGACTCGCCGTTCTGCGGTAAAGAAGGCAAGTTCGTCACCAGCCGTAACATCAAGGACCGTCTGGACAAGGAACTGCTGTACAACGTTGCCCTGCGCGTTCAGGAAACCGACTCCCCTGACAAGTTCAAGGTATCGGGCCGTGGTGAGCTGCACCTGTCGGTGCTGATCGAAACCATGCGTCGTGAAGGCTTCGAAATGGCCGTGGGCCGTCCTGAAGTGATCATCCGCGAAGTCGACGGCGTCAAGCAGGAGCCGTTCGAGAACGTCACCATCGACATCCCTGAAGAATCCCAGGGCAAGGTCATGGAAGAAATGGGTCTGCGTAAAGGCGACCTGACCAACATGGTTCCGGATGGCAAGGGCCGTGTTCGTCTGGAGTACAACATTCCAGCCCGTGGTCTGATCGGTTTCCGTAACCAGTTCCTGACCCTGACCAACGGTGCAGGCATCCTGACCTCGATCTTCGATCGCTACGACACCATGAAGTCGGGCCAGATGTCCGGCCGCCTCAACGGCGTACTGGTTTCGGTCGAGACCGGCAAGGCACTGACCTACTCGCTGGAAACCCTGCAGGCTCGCGGCAAGCTGTTCGTTGAGCACGGCCAGGAGATCTACAACGGTCAGATCATCGGCCTGAACAGCCGTGACAACGACCTGGGCGTGAACCCGACCAAAGGCAAGAAGCTCGACAACATGCGTGCTTCGGGCAAAGACGAAGTCATCGCCCTGGTGCCGCCAGTTCGCCACACCCTCGAGCAGGCCCTGGAGTTCATCCAGGACGACGAGCTGTGCGAAGTGACTCCTAAGTCGATCCGTCTGCGCAAGAAGATCCTGGACGAAGGCGAGCGTACCCGCGCAGCCAAGAAAGCCAAGAACTGAGTTAGCTCAGGCTGAATGAAAACGCCCCCGGTCGAAAGGCCGGGGGCGTTTTAGTTTGTCTGGGTTTTTTGTGCTGGTGGTACCGGCCTCTTCGCGGGTAAACCCGCTCAGGATTTCCACAAAGGTCAAGACCTCCACAGTACCTGTAGGAGCGGGTTTACCCGCGAAGAGGCCGGTGCAGGCAATAGATCAGCGCCCAACCACTTTGGGCTTGTAAGCACAATACCCCGGCCGCGGCCCGACCTTGGGGTGGTTGCGGCAGGTATCCGGGCGCTTGTCATAAATGGTGCACAGGCGGCTTTTACGATCCAGGTACATGCAGTCGTCGTTGCTCATCCGGGTCAGGGTGAAGATGCCCGACTTCTGGTTGAAGCGCTCGATGATGCCTTCTTTTTGCAGGCGTTTGGCCACGTTCTTGGGTGGTTCGTCTTTTTCGAACTCGTCGACCACGCCGATACGGATCAGATCCTTGATCTTCACCTCTACCGGCAGGGTGCAGCAGGTCGAATGGCAGCCGTGGCACATGTGGCTGGCGTAGCGCTGCCAAGTCTCCAGGCGGTCGACTTCGGCGGCGGCGATCAGGGTCGTTTTCATCTTTATAAGGTGGATCACGGTCTTGGGGCGCGCGATGATACCGGAATTGTTCAATTTATGAACAACCTTTTGCCGGAATCGCAGAGTGGGCATGAAAACTGCGAACCGTAACTGTCGCTCCCTGTCGAAGGGTCTAGTCTCATCACTCTCCCTCCGCTTTCGTCAACTTGCCCGAGGATGCCGCATGTCCCAGGAACCCAAAGCACGTGACGCCGAAGTCGCGGATTTTCGCGCCGCTGTACTGAACAAGCTGACCTACGCGGTCGGCAAGGACCCCGAGCATGCCTTCGACCATGACTGGTTCGAGGCCATTGCCCTGGCTGCGCGCGATCACATGGTCGACCACTGGATGGATCACACCCGGCAGGCCTATCGGCGTAGCCAGAAACGGGTCTACTACCTTTCCCTGGAGTTTCTCATCGGGCGCTTGCTGTACGACAGCCTGAGCAACCTGGGCCTGCTGGACATCGCGCGCGATGCGCTGGAGGGGCTGGATGTGGACCTCGAGCGCATTCGCCTGCTCGAGCCGGATGCTGCGCTGGGCAATGGCGGCCTTGGCCGTCTGGCGGCGTGCTTCATGGAGAGCATGTCTACCTTGGGTATCGCTGCCCATGGCTACGGCATCCGCTACGAGCATGGGTTGTTCCGTCAGGCCGTGGTCGATGGCTGGCAGCAGGAACAGACCGAAAACTGGCTGGATTTCGGCAACCCCTGGGAGTTCGAGCGCGCCGAGGTGATCTACCCGATCAGTTTCGGCGGCAGTGTCGAAACGGTGCACGATGCAAGCGGTGCCCAGCGCCAGGTATGGTGGCCTGGCGAGACGGTGCGGGCGGTAGCCTACGACACGCCGGTGGTCGGCTGGCGCGGATCCAGCGTCAACACCCTGCGCCTGTGGCGTGCCCGTGCGCTGGAAGAGTTGCACCTGGAGCGCTTCAACGCCGGTGACCACTTGGGGGCGGTGGCTGAAGTGGCGCGTGCCGAGAGCATTTCGCGGGTACTCTACCCGGCCGACAGTACCGAGGCTGGTCAGGAGCTGCGCCTTCGCCAGGAGTACTTTTTCGTCTCGGCTTCGCTGCAGGACTTGCTGCGGCGCCACCTGAACATGCACAAGGACCTGCTCAACCTGCCCGATGCAGCGGCCATCCAGCTAAACGACACCCACCCTTCGATTGCGGTGGCGGAGTTGATGCGGTTGCTGGTGGACCAGCACGAAGTGCCTTGGGAAAAGGCCTGGGAGCTGACCGTCGGCACGCTCGCCTACACCAACCACACCCTGTTGCCAGAAGCCCTGGAAACCTGGCCGGTAGCGCTGATGGAGCGCATGTTGCCGCGGCACATGCAGATCATCTACCTGATCAATGCCTACCATATCGATGCGTTGCGGGCCAAAGGCCTGCACGATTTCGACGTGCTGCGCGCGGTTTCGCTGATCGAGGAGGACAACGGCCGACGGGTGCGCATGGGCAACCTGGCGTTTCTTGGCTCGCACAGCGTCAACGGCGTGTCGGCGCTGCACAGCAAGTTGATGAAGAGCACGGTATTCTCCGAGCTGCACAAGCTCTACCCGAAACGGATCAACAACAAGACCAACGGCATTACCTTCCGCCGCTGGTTGTACCAGTCCAACCCCCAGTTGACCGAGATGCTGGTCGAGGCGCTTGGGCCGGAACTCAAGGACGACCCGCAGACGCGTCTGGCGGGCCTGGTGCCGTTCGCCGACAAAGCCGGTTTCCGCAAGCAGTTCGCTGCCCAGCGGCTGCACAGCAAGCGTGCCCTGGCCAGCATCATTCAGGATCGCATCGGTGTCACGGTCAACCCCGAGGCGCTATTCGATGTTCAGGTCAAACGCATTCACGAATACAAGCGCCAGTTGCTCAACCTGCTGCACACCGTTGCACTGTATCAGGCCATACGCAATGACCCTGGCACCAACTGGGTGCCGCGGGTGAAGATCTTCGCTGGCAAGGCTGCGGCCAGTTACCACCAGGCCAAACTGATCATCAAGCTGGCCAACGACATCGCCCGGGTGGTGAACAACGACCCGACGGTGCGCGGCCTGCTGAAAGTGGTGTTCCTGCCCAACTACAACGTCAGCCTGGCCGAGAGCATCATCCCGGCGGCGGACCTTTCCGAGCAGATATCCACTGCGGGCTACGAAGCTTCCGGTACCAGCAACATGAAGTTCGGCCTCAATGGTGCACTGACCATCGGCACCCTGGATGGCGCCAATGTGGAGATGTGCGAACAGGTGGGGGCTGACAACATGTTCATCTTTGGCCTGACCGCGCAGCAGGTTGAAACGCGCAAGCGTGCCGGTGACTTTGGTGCCAACGCCGCCATAGCCGCTTCCAACCGTTTGAGCGATGTGTTGCAGGCTATTCGCAGTGGTGTGTTCTCGCCCGACGACCCCTCTCGTTACACCGGGTTGATCGACGGCCTGGTGGCCTACGACCGCTTCCTGGTGTGCGCCGATTTCGATGCCTACTGGGATGCCCAGCGGCGGGTCGAGGATCTGTGGCACACGCCGCAGGAGTGGTGGCGCAAAGCGGTGCTCAATACCGCGCGGATGGGCTGGTTCTCGTCGGATCGGACTATCCGTGAGTATGCGACCGAGATCTGGAAGGCGCTGGATTGAGGTAGGCCTGTGCTGGCTTGTTCGCGGGTAGACCCGCTTCCTGCAGGGCTTTCATCAACCAGGGAGCGCGCGTGCCCGCGAATGGCCCCACAACCAGACCACCGGCCTGGCGCGCGCTGAACTACCGACCTATTGTGCCGTCAGAGAGCCGTGGCGAGTCTCATCACTCGCTAGCCCGTCACTCTCCCTGTAAACTGCGGGGGTTTTTCATCCCCCCCAATCCGTTCGGAGCCATACATGTCCCGCGTTACCCTGAGTCGCTATCTGATTGAGCAGACCCGCAGCAACAATACCCCTGCCGATCTGCGCTTCCTGATCGAAGTGGTAGCGCGTGCGTGCAAGGAAATCAGCCATCACGTGTCCAAGGGCGCCCTCGGTGGTGTGCTGGGCAGCATGGGCACTGAAAACGTGCAGGGCGAGGTCCAGAAGAAACTGGACGTGATTTCCAACGATATCCTGCTGGAAGCCAACGAGTGGGGCGGCCACCTGGCTGGCATGGCTTCCGAAGAAATGGACAACGCCTACCAGATCCCGGGCAGGTACCCGAAAGGCGCCTACCTGCTGGTCTTCGACCCGCTGGACGGTTCGTCGAACATCGATGTCAACGTGTCGGTCGGTACCATCTTCTCGGTTCTGCGTTGCCCTAACCAGTACCTGAGCCAGAACGAAAGCCTCAACGAAGAAGCGTTCCTGCAGCCAGGTACCGAGCAGGTTGCTGCCGGTTACGCCATCTACGGCCCGCAAACCATGCTGGTCCTGACCCTGGGCAATGGCGTCAAGGGCTTCACCCTGGATCGCGAACTGGGCAGCTTCGTGCTGACTCACGAAAACATCCGCGTACCGGAAACCACTGCCGAGTTCGCCATCAACATGTCCAACCAGCGCCACTGGGAAGCCCCGGTACAGCGCTATGTGGGCGAACTGCTGGCAGGCGAGACCGGCCCGCTGAAGAAGAACTACAACATGCGCTGGATCGCCTCGATGGTGGCCGACGTGCACCGTATCCTGACCCGTGGCGGCCTGTTCATGTACCCACGTGACGCCCGCGAACCAAGCAAGCCGGGCAAGCTGCGCCTGATGTACGAAGCCAACCCGATGTCGTTCATCATCGAACAGGCCGGCGGCGCTTCCACCAACGGTTACGATCGCATCCTCGACATCAAGCCAGAAAGCCTGCACCAGCGCGTGTCGGTGATTCTCGGCTCGAAGGAAGAGGTCGAGCGCGTCACCGCCTACCACAAGGAGTAAGTCATGCTCGCACCTTGGCAGCCGTTGCTGGAGTGGTGGTTCGGTTGGGGCACCAGTGCCCAGGCCGTGGCTGACGAGAAGAGCACGCTGTGGTTCGGCAAGCATCACGATGCCGACGCCTATGCGCTGTTTGGCGATCTCGTCGAGCACGCCCTGGCGGGTGGGCTCGAGGAGTGGCAGCAAAGTCCGCAGGGCTGGCTGGGCCTGCTGATTTTGCTGGACCAACTGCCACGCATGATCTACCGCGACACGCCGCGTGCCTTCGAGGGCGACCGGCGTGCCCAGGTGGTGGCCATGCAGGGCCTGCAGAAGGGCTGGGACTACCAGCTGCTGCCGATCCAGCGGGTGTTCGTGCTGCTGGTGCTGGAGCATGCCGAAGTGCTGGACTGGCAGAACCTGTGCGTGGAACGCTATCAAATGCTGCTGGACGAACAGCCCGAGGCCAACCGCCGGCTGTTCGAAGGCTTCCTCGACTATGCCGAGCAGCACCAGCGGGTAATTGCCCGGTTCGGGCGTTTCCCGCACCGCAACCTGGTGCTGGAGCGGCCGAGTACCAGTGAAGAGATGGACTTTTTGCTGGAGCCTGGGTCCAGGTTCTAACGCCCAGGAGGCCTGCTGTGCAGGCCATCGCGACGCAAGGCCGCTCCAACAGGGGCGGCCTTTTTATTGGGCGTATGACTAATGCTTTGTGATTAATCGCACAGTAGTGGCCATCCGACCAATGGTGTAGGGGCAAGGGGGGTGGGGCAGGGAACCTGGGAGGGATTTTCACGTCGAAGGTCACTGCAGGCCACTCGCCTGTATCATCTTTCAGGAGTGTCCCTTCATGTCGTTGCGTTCCCTCGCCCTGTTGTCGCTGTGCGTCGTTCTGACTGCCTGCAGCAAGATCAACCAGGAAAACTATTCCAAGATCAAGGCCGGTATGAGCAAGGCCGAGGTCGAGCAGTTGCTCGGCACGCCGACCGAGTGTTCTGGCGCGTTGGGCATGAGCAGCTGCACCTGGGGGGACGAGAAGAGCTTCATCAGCGTGCAGTACGCAGCTGACAAGGTGCTGATGTACTCCGGGCAGGGTCTCAAATGAGGCGTGCGTACCTGCTGATGGGGGTATGCCTGGCGTTGCTGCTGGGCGGTTGTGCAGGTTCCTCGCACGACCCGCTGGCACCTAAAACCGCCGGCCATGTCGACCTCAAGCGCTACCAGGGCAAATGGTACGAGCTGGCGCGCCTGCCCATGCGCTACCAGGAAGGCTGCGAGCAGTCCGAGGCGCATTACAACCTCAAGCCTGATGGCAGTTATGGCGTGCTCAACCGCTGCCGCACCATGGGTGATGAATGGCTGCGCGCCGAAGGGCATGCGAATATCCAGGAGCCGGGGCACACCGACAAGCTTTGGGTCGAGTTCGATAACTGGTTCACCAAGCTGGTGCCAGGCGTGGCGCGGGGTGAGTACTGGATTCTTTATGTGGACGACCACTACCGTACGGCCATCGTCGGCAGCCCGGACCGCAAATACCTTTGGATTCTGTCGCGCACGCCGACACTGCCGGCCTGGGAGCGCGAGAACTTGCTGTCCAGGGCGCGGCAGCAGGGGTATGACACCAGCCGCTTGATCTGGCGGGCGTCCGATCAGCAAATAGTAAAGATGCACTGAGTTTTTTAGGGTTGCGTGGCAACCCTTCGCGGGCAAGCCCGCTCCCACAGGTTCTGCGCTGAACCCTGGGCTACCCCCAAGACGCTTTGTGGGGCAGTCCACCAACCTGTGGGAGCGGGCTTGCCCGCGAAGGGCTGCAACGCAGCCCCGGTACGCTCAGTCCAAAAGCTGGCGCAACACCTTGGCAAACGCCCGCCCGCTTTCTTCTTCTTGCGCATGCCGCCCCTGGCGCACCACCCACTGCCCATTCACCATCACATCGCGTACCTGGCGATCGCCGCCGGCAAACAGCCAGCGGTTGAGAATGGCGTCACCCTCCGCCATGGCGATGTACGGGTCCTGCCCATCGAGCACCAGCCAATCGGCGCGCTTGCCCACCGCCAGCTCGCCGACCGCCTGCCCCAGTGCCTGCGCACCACCGGCCAGCGCCGCGTCATACAGCGTGCGCCCGACCATCGGCTGGTCGCCGCGATACAGGCGGTTGCGCCGTTGATCCCGCAGGCGCTGACCATATTCCAGCCAACGCAGTTCCTCCACCACGCTTAACGACACATGGCTGTCCGAGCCAATACCCATGCGCCCGCCCTGTGCCAGGAAATCCACTGCCGGGAAAATCCCGTCGCCCAGGTTGGCTTCGGTGGTCAGGCACAACCCGGCCACCGCGCCGCTGCGGGCCATGGCAGTTACTTCGTCCGGTTCGGCATGGGTAGCGTGTACCAGGCACCAGCGGCGGTCCACGTCCACGTGCTTGTACAGCCACTGCAGCGGGCGCAGGCCGCTCCAGGCCAGGCAGTCGTCAACTTCCTTCTGTTGTTCGGCGATGTGGATATGCACCGGGCACTGTCTGTCGCTGGCCGCCAGCACTTCGGCGATCTGCCCAGGTGTTACCGCCCTTAGCGAGTGGAAGCACAGGCCCAGGTGCTGCGCGGGTTGCGCGGCCAGCAGCGGGGCGAGTTGCGCTTGCAACTGCAGGTACTGTTCAGTGGAGTTGATGAAGCGCCGCTGCCCGTCGTTCGGCGCCTGGCCGCCAAAGCCTGCATGGCTGTACAGCACCGGCAGCAAGGTCAGGCCAATGCCGCTATCGGCCGCGGCTGCGCTGATGCGGAGCGACAGCTCGGCCGGGTCGGCGTAGGGCTTGCCGGCCTGGTCGTGGTGCACGTAATGGAATTCGGCCACCGAGGTGTAGCCGGCCTTGAGCATCTCGATGTACAACTGGCGAGCGATGACCTGAAGCTGCTGTGGGCTGATCTGCCCGACCAGGCGATACATCAGCTCGCGCCAGGTCCAGAAACTGTCGTTGGGGTTGCCAGCAACTTCCGCCAGGCCTGCCATGGCGCGCTGGAAGGCATGCGAGTGCAGGTTGGGCATGCCGGGCAGCAGCGGGCCGGCCAGGCGCTCGGCGCCTTCGGCCGAAGCGCCTGGCTCGATGCTGGCCACATGGCCATCGCTGGCGACCTCGATACGCACATGGCTGGCCCAGCCCGTAGGTAGCAGGGCGCGTTCGGCGAAGTAGGCAGACATCGGTGGAATCCTGTTATTGTTAGCTTGTATATACATATACAGGCGTTTGCCTGCCGGGTAAACTGCGGCAAGCTACCGCTCATTTCATTTGCACAAGGATCCATCGCCGTGCCGACACCTCCTGTCTCCGCGCTGGTTGCCCAGATGGGCGAGGGCCCGGCGCCGCTCTACGCCCGGGTCAAACAGATGATCATCCAGCAGATCGACAACGGCAGCTGGCCACCGCATCATCGGGTACCCTCCGAGAGCGAGCTGGTCAACGAGCTGGGCTTCAGCCGCATGACCATCAACCGCGCCCTGCGTGAACTCACCGCCGAAGGCCTGCTGGTGCGCATGCAGGGGGTCGGCACCTTCGTGGCCGAGCCCAAGGGCCGTTCGGCGCTGTTCGAGGTCAACAACATCGCTGACGAAATCGCCGCCCGTGGCCACCAGCATAGCTGCCAGGTGATCACGCTTGCCGAGGAAGCGGCCGGCTCCGAACGGGCGTTGGCCCTGGACATGCGCGAAGGACAGCGGGTGTTCCACTCGCTGATCGTGCATTTCGAGAACGGCGTGCCGGTGCAGATCGAGGACCGTTACGTCAACGCGGCCATCGCCCCCGACTACCTCAAGCAGGACTTTACTCGGCAGACGCCTTACGCCTACCTGTCCCAGGTGGCGCCGTTGACCGAAGGCGAGCACGTGGTCGAGGCGATCCTGGCCGAGCCGGAAGAATGCCGCCTGTTGCAGATCGAGCAGGGCGAGCCTTGCCTGCTGATTCGTCGTCGCACCTGGTCCGGTCGTCAGCCGGTGACCGCTGCACGGCTGATCCACCCCGGTTCCCGTCATCGCCTGGAAGGACGTTTCAGCAAATGAGTCAGCTGCAGTTGATGCGTGCGCACGATTACCCGCGCATGCCGTGGAAGAACGGTGGCGGTTTCACCGAAGAGATTACCCGCGACAGTGGCGAGGGCCTGGACGGTTTTGGCTGGCGTCTGTCGATTGCCGATATCGAGGAGTCGGGCGGCTTTTCCGCCTTCGTCGGTTACCAACGGATCATCACCGTGCTGCAGGGCGACGGCATGCGGCTGCTGGTCGACGGCCAGGCCAGCCGGCCATTGCTGGCGTTCGATGCGTTTGCCTTCAGCGGCGAGAACCAGGTCAGCTGCAAGTTGCTGGGCGGGCCGATCCGCGATTTCAATCTGATCTATTCGCCGCAGCGATATCGGGCGCGGTTGCAGTGGCTGGATGGCACCAGCCGGGTGTACAGCTCGGCGTCGACGGTGTTGTTGTTTGCTGCCAGCAGCCTGGTCGAAGTCACTATTTCCGGGCGCGAGACGCAGCGGTTGGGGTTGTTCGACTGCTTGCGGCTGGATGGCAATGACGAATTGCTTGGGCTGGAGGTTCAGGGGCGGTTCTGCCTGATTGAACTGATTGAGTGCTGAGGGTCTGGCTGTAGGTTTTTATCGCCTGTGAGATCGAGCGCCGCCAGGTGTCCGCCTCGACACATTCTGCGCCTGTGAGATCGAGCGCCGCGCGGGCGGCGCTCGATCTACGCACCACCGCAGAACTTAAGCCGGACCGGCGCTCGATCTACGCACCGCCGCAGAACTCAAGCCGGACCGGCGCTCGCTTTACCCCCAAGAAGTCAAGGTAGGAACGGCAAGGTCCGATTATTTTGGTTGTCCATGCTTGTACGTACAAGTAAAGGTGTGTTTGTATATTGACCACGACATACCCGCCCGCGGACGACCGCAGAGGACCTTTCCCGTGACCGACAACAACAAATACCGTGACGTTGAAATCCGTGCCCCACGTGGCAACAAGCTGACCGCCAAAAGCTGGCTGACCGAAGCGCCACTGCGCATGCTGATGAACAACCTCGATCCACAGGTCGCGGAAAACCCGAAAGAGCTGGTGGTATATGGCGGTATCGGCCGCGCTGCGCGCAACTGGGCCTGCTACGACAAGATCGTTGAAACCCTGACCCGCCTGGAAGACGACGAAACCCTGCTGGTGCAGTCGGGCAAGCCGGTCGGTGTGTTCAAGACCCACAGCAACGCACCGCGCGTCCTGATCGCCAACTCCAACCTGGTGCCACACTGGGCCAACTGGGAACACTTCAACGAACTGGACGCCAAGGGCCTGGCCATGTACGGCCAGATGACCGCCGGCAGCTGGATCTACATCGGCAGCCAGGGCATCGTCCAGGGCACCTATGAAACCTTCGTCGAAGCCGGTCGCCAGCACTACGGCGGCAGCCTGAAAGGCAAGTGGGTACTCACCGCTGGCCTGGGCGGCATGGGCGGCGCGCAGCCACTGGCCGCGACCCTGGCCGGGGCTTGCTCGCTGAACATCGAATGCCAGCAGAGCCGTATCGACTTCCGCCTGGAAACCCGCTACGTCGACGAGCAGGCCACTGACCTCGACGACGCCCTGGCACGCATCGCCAGGTACACCGCCGAAGGCAAGGCCATCTCCATCGCCCTGCACGGCAATGCCGCCGAAATCCTCCCAGAGCTGGTCAAACGTGGCGTGCGCCCGGACATGGTCACCGACC
The DNA here is from genome assembly GCF_043101865.1 of Pseudomonas sp. zjy_15. Classification (NCBI taxonomy): domain Bacteria; kingdom Pseudomonadati; phylum Pseudomonadota; class Gammaproteobacteria; order Pseudomonadales; family Pseudomonadaceae; genus Pseudomonas; species Pseudomonas sp. zjy_15. Next base: position 17,394 of record NZ_JBICII010000108.1, on the reverse strand, counting down.
AGACCAGCGCCCACGACCCACTCAACGGCTACCTGCCTGCCGGCTGGACCTGGGAGCAGTACCGCGACCGTGCGCAGACCGAACCGGCTGCAGTGGTCAAGGCCGCCAAACAGTCGATGGCCGTGCACGTACAGGCCATGCTGGACTTCCAGAAGCAGGGTATCCCGACCTTCGACTACGGCAACAACATCCGCCAGATGGCCAAGGAAGAGGGCGTGGCCAATGCCTTCGACTTCCCAGGCTTCGTCCCGGCCTATATCCGCCCACTGTTCTGCCGCGGGGTCGGCCCGTTCCGCTGGGCGGCGCTGTCCGGTGAAGCCGAGGACATCTACAAGACCGACGCCAAGGTCAAGGAACTGATCCCTGACGACGCCCACCTGCACCGCTGGCTGGACATGGCCCGCGAGCGCATCAGCTTCCAGGGCCTGCCGGCACGTATCTGCTGGGTGGGGCTGGGCCTTCGCGCCAAGCTGGGTCTGGCCTTCAACGAAATGGTCCGCAGCGGCGAGCTGTCGGCACCGGTGGTGATCGGCCGTGACCACCTCGATTCCGGCTCGGTATCCAGCCCGAACCGCGAAACCGAGGCCATGCGTGATGGTTCGGACGCTGTTTCCGACTGGCCGCTGCTCAACGCCCTGCTGAACACCGCAGGCGGCGCCACCTGGGTGTCGCTGCACCATGGCGGTGGCGTGGGCATGGGCTTCTCGCAGCACTCGGGCATGGTCATCGTCTGCGACGGTACCGATGAGGCCGCCGAGCGCATCGCCCGGGTACTGACCAATGACCCAGGGACAGGCGTCATGCGCCACGCCGATGCCGGTTACGACATCGCCATCGACTGCGCCAAGGAGCAGGGCCTGGACCTGCCGATGATCACTGGTTGATCGCCTCGCTTTGGACCGCCCCCCACAAGGGGTGATACTGAACAACAAGAAGGAGCGCGCAGGCACCTGGATACGGGCCTGCCGCTCTACGCGATTGGAGTAGCAAAGTGACCGAACTCACCCTCAAGCCTGGCACCCTGACCCTGGCCCAGCTGCGTGCGATTCACGCCGCGCCCGTGCGCCTGCAACTGGATGCCAGCGCCGCGCCGGCCATCGACGCCAGCGTCGCCTGCGTCGAACAGATCATTGCCGAAGACCGTACCGCCTACGGCATCAACACCGGTTTCGGCCTGCTGGCCTCGACCCGCATCGCCAGCCATGACCTGGAAAACCTGCAGCGGTCGCTGGTGCTGTCCCACGCCGCCGGCATCGGCGCGCCGCTGGATGACGACCTGGTGCGGTTGATCATGGTGCTGAAGATCAACAGCCTCAGCCGTGGCTTCTCCGGCATCCGTCGCAAAGTCATCGACGCGCTGATTGCCTTGGTCAACGCCGAAGTCTACCCGCACATCCCGCTGAAAGGCTCGGTAGGCGCCTCCGGTGACCTTGCACCGCTGGCGCATATGTCGCTGGTGCTGCTGGGCGAAGGCAAGGCCCGCTACAAGGGCCAGTGGCTGCCGGCCACCGAAGCCTTGGCGATTGCCGGCCTTGAACCGCTGACCCTGGCCGCCAAAGAGGGCCTGGCCCTGCTCAATGGGACTCAGGCTTCCACCGCCTATGCCTTGCGTGGCCTGTTCCAGGCCGAAGACCTGTATGCCGCTGCCATCGCCTGCGGCGGCCTGAGCGTCGAAGCTGCGCTGGGTTCGCGTTCGCCGTTCGATGCGCGTGTCCACGAAGTGCGTGGCCAGCGTGGGCAGATTGACACCGCCGCCTGCTTCCGCGACCTGCTGGGCGACTCCAGTGAAGTGTCGCTGTCACACAAAAACTGCGACAAGGTCCAGGACCCGTACTCGCTGCGCTGCCAGCCGCAGGTCATGGGTGCCTGCCTGACCCAGCTGCGCCAGGCCGCCGAGGTACTGGGCATCGAAGCCAACGCCGTGTCGGACAACCCGCTGGTGTTCGCTGCCGAAGGTGATGTGATCTCCGGCGGCAATTTCCACGCCGAACCGGTGGCCATGGCCGCCGACAACCTGGCCCTGGCCATCGCTGAAATCGGCTCGCTCAGCGAGCGCCGCATCTCGCTGATGATGGACAAGCACATGTCCCAGCTGCCGCCGTTCCTGGTAGAAAACGGCGGGGTCAACTCCGGCTTCATGATCGCCCAGGTCACCGCTGCCGCCCTTGCCAGCGAAAACAAAGCCCTGTCGCACCCGCACAGCGTCGACAGCCTGCCAACTTCGGCCAACCAGGAAGACCACGTGTCGATGGCCCCGGCGGCCGGCAAGCGCCTGTGGGAAATGGCCGAAAACACCCGTGGCGTGCTGGCCATCGAATGGCTGGGCGCTTGCCAGGGCCTGGACCTGCGCAAAGGCCTGAAGACTTCGGCAAAACTGGAGCAGGCGCGCCAGGCGCTGCGCAGCGAGGTGCCGCACTACGACCGTGACCGTTTCTTCGCGCCGGATATCGAGAAGGCCGTGGAACTGTTGGCCAAGGGTAGTCTGACCGGCTTGCTGCCGACGGGTGTGCTGCCAAGCCTGTGATGCCCCTTGGGGCCGCTTGGCGGCCCTTCGCGGGCAAGCCCGCTCCTACACAAATTGCGATAGGCAAATCCATGTAGGAGCGGGCCTGCCCGCGAATGGGCTGCGCAGCAGCCCCTCAATCTCACGACCACAAAAACAATTCAAGGACGTGACATGCAACAAGCTCAAGGTCTCAAGCGCGGGTTAAGTGCCCGCCACATCCGTTTCATGGCCCTTGGCTCCGCCATCGGCACCGGCCTGTTCTACGGCTCGGCCTCGGCCATCCAGATGGCAGGCCCGGCCGTGCTGCTGGCCTACCTGATCGGCGGCGCTGCCGTGTTCATGGTCATGCGCGCCCTTGGCGAAATGGCCGTGCACAACCCGGTGGCCGGCTCCTTCGGCCACTACGCCACGACCTACCTCGGCCCAATGGCTGGCTTCATCCTCGGCTGGACCTACGCTTTCGAGATGGTCATCGTCGCCATCGCCGACGTCACCGCGTTCGGTATCTACATGGGCTTCTGGTTCCCGGAGGTAGCCCGCTGGATCTGGGTGCTGGGCATCGTCTTCCTGATCGGTGGCCTCAACCTGTGCAACGTCAAGGTGTTCGGCGAAATGGAATTCTGGCTGTCGCTGCTCAAGGTCGGTGCCATCGTGGCGATGATCCTGGCCGGCCTCGGCATCATGGCCTTCGGTTTCAGCCAGGTGGGTACCGGGCATGCCGTGGGCATGAGCAACCTGTTCGACCATGGCGGCTTCATGCCTAACGGCGTGGGTGGCTTGATTGCGTCGTTTGCCGTGGTGATGTTCGCCTTCGGCGGTATCGAGATCATCGGGGTCACCGCCGGTGAGGCAAAGGACCCGCAGCGCGTCATTCCCAAAGCAATCAACGCGGTGCCGCTGCGTATCCTGCTGTTCTACGTACTTACCCTGTTCGTGCTGATGTGCCTGTACCCCTGGCCGCAGATCGGCAGCCAGGGCAGCCCGTTCGTGCAGATCTTCAGCAACCTGGGCATCGGCTCTGCCGCTGCCGTGTTGAACGTCGTGGTGATTTCCGCTGCCATCTCTGCCATCAACAGCGACATCTTTGGTGCTGGCCGCATGATGTATGGCCTGGCCCAGCAAGGCCACGCCCCGCGCGGTTTCAGCAAGTTGTCGAAGCATGGCGTACCGTGGATGACCGTCGTGGTGATGGGCGCTGCGCTGTTGATCGGCGTATTGCTCAACTACCTGATCCCGGAAAATGTGTTCCTGCTGATTGCCTCGATCGCCACCTTCGCCACGGTGTGGGTGTGGCTGATGATCCTGCTCACCCAGGTAGCCATGCGCCGCAGCATGAGCCGCGAGCAAGTGGCCCAGCTCAAGTTTCCGGTTCCGTTCTGGCCATACGGCCCGGCCATGGCCATTGCGTTCATGGTGTTCATCTTTGGCGTGCTCGGCTACTTCCCGGACACCCAGGCGGCATTGATCGTCGGCGTGCTCTGGGTGGTGTTCCTGGTGGCGTCCTACCTGCTGTGGTGCAAGCCGCGCGCAGGGCAGGGCCAGCCGGTAGCGGAGCCGGCCGAGCTGCACCGCTAGCATAGGAGATTGTGCATGAGAACCCTCTGGCAGCATTGCCATGTTGCAACCATGGCCGACGGCCGCTACTCGGCCATCGAGGATGCGGCGATCGTCACCAGCGCCGGGCTGATCGAGTGGATAGGCCCGCGCGCCGAGCTGGCGCCCGTCGAAGCTGACTGCACGGTTGACCTGGGTGGTGCCTGGGTCACCCCTGGGCTGATCGACTGCCACACCCATGCGGTGTTCGGCGGCAACCGCAGCGGCGAGTTCGAGCAGCGCCTGCAGGGCGTGAGCTATGCCGAAATCGCCGCACAGGGTGGCGGTATCGCCAGCACTGTGCGGGCTACCCGTGCGGCCAGCGAAGACGAGTTGTTCGCCAGTGCTCGCCAGCGCGTTCAGGCACTGATGCGCGATGGCGTGACCACCATCGAGGTCAAGTCCGGCTACGGCCTGGACCTGGCCAACGAGCGCAAGATGCTGCGAGTGGCCCGGCGCCTGGCTGACGAGCTGCCGCTGACGGTGCGTGCCACGTGCCTGGCAGCGCACGCTTTGCCCCCGGAGTACGCAGCCCGGGCCGATGACTACATCGCGCACATCTGTGATGAAATGTTGCCGGCCCTGGCCGCCGAAGGCCTGGTAGATGCGGTGGATGCCTTCTGCGAACACCTCGCGTTCTCGCCGGCCCAGGTCGAGCGACTGTTCATCAAGGCACGCGAACTGGGCCTGCCGGTCAAGCTGCATGCCGAACAGCTGTCATCGTTGCACGGCTCAAGCCTGGCCGCGCGTTACCAGGCACTGTCGGCTGACCACCTAGAGTTCATGACAGAGGAAGACGCCGTGGCCATGGCAAACGCCGGCACGGTCGCTGTGCTGCTACCGGGTGCTTTCTACTTCCTGCGTGAAACCCAGCTGCCGCCAATGGATGCATTGCGTCGGCACGGGGTGAAGATTGCCCTGGCCAGCGACCTTAACCCCGGCACCTCGCCAGGGTTGTCGCTACGGTTGATGCTGAACATGGGCTGCACCTGCTTCCGCATGACGCCGGAAGAGGCCCTGGCCGGCGTTACGGTCCACGCCGCCACGGCGCTGGGCCTGGGTGACAGCCACGGCTCGCTGCAAGTGGGCAAGGTGGCCGACTTCGTCGCCTGGCAGATCGAACGCCCCGCCGACCTGGCCTACTGGCTGGGTGGCGACCTGCCCAAGCGTGTAGTGCGCATGGGCCATGAAATCTCCAACTGAGCGAGGCACGATGGACAAGGTACTGAGTTTTCACCAAGGTCGCCTGCCGCTGCTGATCAGCATGCCGCACGCTGGCCTGCGCCTGAGCGATGCCGTGCGCGACGGCCTGGTCGACCAGGCGCAAAGCTTGCCGGACACCGACTGGCACATCCCGCAGCTGTACGACTTTGCCCGTGACATGGGCGCCAGCGTGGTGGCTGCAGAGTATTCACGCTTCGTCATCGACCTGAACCGGCCGGACGACGACAAGCCACTGTACGCCGGCGCCACCACGGGCTTGTACCCGGCGACGTTGTTCGGTGGCGAACCCCTGTTCAAGGATGGGCTGGCGCCGTCTGGCGAAGAACGTAAACGCTATCTGGAGCAGATCTGGCGTCCTTATCACGCCACCATTCGTCGTGAACTGGACCGCTTGCGTGAGCAGTTTGGCTATGCGCTGCTGTGGGATGCCCATTCGATCCGTTCGCTGATCCCGCACCTGTTCGATGGCAAGTTGCCGGACTTCAACCTGGGTACTTTCAACGGCGCCAGTTGCGATCCGGCACTGGCTGAGCGGCTGCAGGGGGTGTGCGCCGAGGTGCAAGGTTACAGCCATGTGCTCAACGGTCGGTTCAAAGGCGGGTACATCACCCGGCATTATGGCGACCCGGCCAACCATATCCATGCTGTGCAACTGGAGCTGGCGCAAAGCACGTATATGGAGGAAATCGAGCCGTTTGCCTACCGGGAAGATCTGGCGCAACCGACGCAAGCGGTATTGAGGCAACTGCTGCAAGCGCTGCTGGCGTGGGGCGACGAGCATTACAAGCGTTGAGTGAAGGCGGCGACGCTATCGGCGTCGCCAGGCGCCGTGGGAGGCCATTGTCGGAAATCTGCGCAATGGTCAATTCGCGCCGTTCGAACGCGTCAGCAAGGACGGTGCTGAAAGCGCAATTCAGGTTTATGATGGCCCACGGCCGAATAATCCTCACACGGAGTGCGCAATGCAGACCCTCTACCCGCAGATCAAACCCTACGCCAGGCACGATCTGGCCGTGGAAGCGCCGCATGTGCTTTATGTCGACGAAAGCGGCTCGCCGGAAGGTTTGCCCGTGGTGTTCATCCATGGAGGCCCTGGCGCTGGCTGCGACGCCCAGAGCCGCTGCTACTTTGACCCCAACCTGTACCGCATCATCACCTTCGACCAGCGCGGCTGTGGCCGCTCCACGCCCCATGCGAGCCTGGAGAACAACACCACCTGGCACCTGGTCGAAGACCTGGAGCGCATTCGCGAACACCTTGGCATAGACAAGTGGGTGCTGTTTGGTGGTTCTTGGGGCTCGACCCTGGCCCTGGCCTACGCTCAGGCTCACCCCGAACGTGTGCATGGCTTGATTCTGCGCGGCATTTTCCTGTGCCGGCCGCAGGAAATCGAGTGGTTCTACCAGGAGGGCGCCAGCCGCCTGTTCCCCGACTACTGGCAGGACTACATCGCACCGATTCCACCGGAGGAACGCGGCGATCTGGTCAGAGCCTTCCACAAGCGCCTGACCGGTAACGACCAGATCGCCCAGATGCACGCCGCCAAGGCGTGGTCCACCTGGGAAGGCCGTACCGCCACCCTGCGCCCCAACCCGCTGGTGGTCGACCGCTTTTCCGAACCGCAGCGGGCGCTGTCGATCGCTCGCATCGAATGCCACTACTTCATGAACAACGCCTTCCTCGAACCAGACCAGCTGATCCGTGATCTGCCCAAGATCGCCCACTTGCCGGCGGTGATCGTGCATGGGCGCTACGATGTGATCTGCCCACTGGACAACGCCTGGGCGTTGCACCAGGCCTGGCCGAACAGTGAGCTGAAAGTGATCCGTGACGCCGGTCACGCGGCTTCCGAGCCTGGCATCACCGATGCCCTGGTGCGTGCCGCCGACCAGATGGCCCGACGCCTGCTCGACCTGCCCCTGGAAGAAGCATGAAGGGCCTGTTGCAGCGCGTGCGCGGTGCGCGGGTTGAGGTGGCGGGGGAGGTGGTCGGTGCCATCGACCAGGGGTTGCTGGTGCTGGTGGCGGTCGAGCCTGACGATTCCCGCGAACAGGCCGATAAGCTGTTGCACAAGCTGCTGAACTACCGTGTATTCAGTGACGAGCAGGGCAAGATGAACCTGTCGCTCAAGGATGTCGGGGGTGGCCTGCTACTGGTGTCACAGTTCACTTTGGCGGCCGACACCCGCAACGGCATGCGCCCAAGCTTCTCGACAGCGGCGCCACCGGCCCTCGGCGCCGAGTTGTTCGACTATCTTTTGCAACAGGCAAAGGCTCAGCACGCCGACGTGGCCAGCGGCCGCTTCGGTGCGGACATGCAGGTGCACCTGGTCAATGATGGCCCTGTAACATTTATGTTACAAATATGAGGTCAAAAACCCCTTTGTTCGCAGGAAAACAAGGGGTTTTGTACGATAAATAGTTGCTCCAGCCTGATGCGTTGTCACGCAACCTGCTGGATAATCGCGCGCTGCATGGACCTGCGTTCGCAGGTCCGTTTCACTCTGACTCGAGCATTGTCTGGATCCGTTTGGGGAATCATTACGCCCTCACGGGGTCCGAACAGTGCTCGCCAACCCGGCATTTGTCGCTGGCCGTTGGTTTCATGATCTGTTTTCGGCGAGGGTTGCTCGTGATTGTTAGTCCCCAAAAAGCATCAAGAATCCCCGGCGTTCGGCTGCGCAAGGCGCTGATGGCCAGTGTGGCTATGGTTGGCCTGATGAGCGCGGGCCAGCTGTGGGCATTCAATCTTGACGATGTTGCAGCCAAGGCAAAGGATCTGGCCGGCCAGAAGTACGACGCACCAAAAAGCAACCTGCCGGCCGTGTTCCGCGACATGAAGTTTGCGGACTACCAGAAAATCCGGTTCCTGCAGGAAAAGGCCGAGTGGGCCAAGGACAAGACTCCGTTCAAACTGTCGTTCTATCATCAGGGCATGCACTTTGACACCCCGGTGAAAATCAACGAGGTCACCGCCACCAAGGTCCGGGAAATCAAGTACGACCCGGACCGCTTCGAGTTCGGTGACGTGCCGCACGACCCGGAAACCACCAAAAACCTCGGTTACGCCGGTTTCCGCGTGCTGTACCCGATCAACAAGGCTGACAAGCAGGACGAGATCATGACCCTGCTTGGCGCCAGCTATTTCCGCGTAGTCGGCAAGGGCCATGTGTACGGCCTGTCTGCCCGTGGCCTGGCCATCGACACCGCACTGCCATCGGGCGAAGAGTTCCCGCGCTTCACCGAGTTCTGGGTTGAAAAACCCAAGCCAGCCGACAAGCACCTGGTGATCTACGCGCTGCTGGATTCGCCGCGCTCCACCGGCGCCTACAAGCTGATCCTGCGTCCGGGCAACGATACCGTGGTCGACGTGCAGTCCCGCGTGTTCCTGCGTGAGCATGTCAGCCGCTTGGGCATTGCGCCGCTGACCAGCATGTACCTGTTCGGCCCCAATCAGCCGTCCAAGGTACTCAACTACCGCCCGGCACTGCACGATTCCGAAGGCCTGTCGATTCACGCCGGCAATGGCGAGTGGCTGTGGCGCCCGCTGAACAACCCGAAACACCTGGCCGTGAGCAACTTCAGCGTCGAGAACCCGCGTGGTTTCGGCCTGATGCAGCGTCAGCGCGCGTTCAGCGACTACGAAGATCTCGACGACAACTACCAGAAGCGCCCAAGCGCCTGGATCGAGCCGAAGGGTGACTGGGGCAAGGGTAGCGTGGACCTGGTCGAAATCCCGACCGCCGACGAGACCAACGACAACATCGTGGCCTTCTGGAGCCCGGAGAAACTGCCGGAGCCAGGTAAACCGTTCGAGTACGCCTACCGTATGCACTGGACCATTGACGAGCCGAAGTTCCAGGCCCCTGATCTGGGCTGGGTCAAGCAGACCCTGCGTTCCACCGGTGACGTCAAACAATCCAACCTGATCCGCCAGCCAGACGGCAGTGTGGCGTTCCTGGTCGACTTCGCCGGCCCGGCCCTGGCCGCCCTGCCGGAAGACACCGCCGTGCGTAGCCAGATCAGCGTGGGCGACAATGCCGAGGTGGTCGAGAACAATCTGCGCTATAACCCTGAGACCAAGGGCTGGCGCCTGACCCTGCGCTTGAAGGTCAAGGAAGCCAACAAATTGACCGAAATGCGTGCCGCGCTGGTGCGTGATGTACCGGTCGAGCCCGCCAAGCCTGCCCAGGACGCCAAGCAGGACAAGGCCGCAGCCAAGCATGCCAAGGCCGAGAAAGCCGTCAAGGCCGAACAACCTGCCGCCGATGCGGCGTCCACCAACGGGGCACCGGCCACCACCGAGAAGGTGTTGACCGAGACCTGGAGCTATCAGTTGCCTGCCGATGAGTAACTCAAGCGCAAGGCCGGAGTCGCTTGGCGAGTACCTGGCCCACCTACCTCTGACCGACGAGCAGCGGGCTGAACTTGCCAGCTGCACTTCGTTCAGTGAGCTGCACCAACGCTTGGCGGCCAAACCGGCCGCCAGCTCTGCCGAGGCCGTGCAGGCCTCGGTGGGCCCGCGCCTGACCGTGGGCAGCGCCGCCGAACTTGAAGACGCCGAAATGCTCGGCGTCGATGGCAGCGGCCGCCTGTGCCTGAAGATCGCCCCGCCGATCAAGCGCACCAAGGTTGTGCCCGAGCCGTGGCGCACCAATGTGTTGATCCGCATGTGGCGACGCATGACCGGCCGCACCAACGCCCCGCAGCCGCCCAAACGCGAACTGCCACCGGCCCGCTGGCGCACGGTCGGCTCGATCCGCCGTTACATCCTGCTGGCGCTGATGATCGGCCAGACTATCGTCGCCGGCTGGTACATGAAAGGCATCCTGCCGTATCAGGGCTGGTCGTTCGTCGACCTCGACGAAATCCTCAGCCAGTCGCTGTGGGACACGGTGGTGCAGGTGTGGCCGTATGCCCTGCAGACTTCCATCCTGATCCTCTTCGGCATCCTGTTCTGCTGGGTGTCGGCGGGCTTCTGGACCGCGCTGATGGGCTTCCTCGAGCTGCTCACCGGGCGCGACAAATACAAGATTTCGGGCAGCAGTGCAGGCAACGAGCCGATCGCGCCCGAGGCGCGCACAGCGCTGGTGATGCCGATCTGCAACGAAGACGTGCCGCGGGTGTTCGCCGGCCTGCGCGCAACGTTCGAGTCGGTGGCCGCCAGCGGCAACCTCGACCGTTTCGACTTCTTTGTGCTCAGCGACACCAACGACACTGACATTGCCGTGGCCGAGCAACAGGCCTGGCTGGATGTGTGCCGCGAAACCAAAGGCTTTGGTCGCATCTTCTACCGCCGCCGTCGGCGCCGGGTGAAGCGCAAGAGCGGCAACCTCGACGACTTCTGCCGTCGCTGGGGTGGCGAGTACAAGTATATGGTTGTACTCGACGCCGACAGTGTCATGAGCGGCGAGTGCCTGAGCAGCCTGGTGCGCCTGATGGAGGCCAACCCGGACGCCGGCATCATCCAGACCGGGCCGAAAGCCTCGGGCATGGACACCCTGTATGCACGTATGCAGCAGTTCGCTACCCGCGTGTACGGCCCACTGTTCACTGCCGGTCTGCACTTCTGGCAGTTGGGTGAGTCGCACTACTGGGGCCACAATGCGATCATCCGCATGAAGCCGTTCATCGAGCACTGCGCCCTGGCGCCGTTGCCGGGCAAGGGCGCGTTCGCCGGTGCCATCCTTTCCCATGACTTCGTCGAAGCTGCGCTGATGCGCCGTGCCGGCTGGGGCGTGTGGATTGCCTACGACTTGCCGGGCAGCTACGAAGAACTGCCGCCAAACCTGCTCGACGAGCTCAAGCGCGACCGCCGCTGGTGCCACGGCAACCTGATGAACTTCCGCCTGTTCCTGGTCAAGGGCATGCACCCGGTTCACCGTGCGGTGTTCCTCACGGGGGTGATGTCTTACCTGTCGGCGCCGCTGTGGTTCCTGTTCCTGGTGCTGTCGACAGCGCTGTTGGCGACCAACACGCTGATGGAGCCGCAGTATTTCATCGAGCCGTACCAGCTTTACCCGCTGTGGCCGCAGTGGCACCCGGAGAAGGCTGTGGCGCTGTTCTCCACCACCATCGTGCTGCTGTTCTTGCCCAAGCTGCTTAGCGTCATCCTGATCTGGGCCAAGGGCGCCGTCGAGTTCGGTGGGCGAGTCAAGGTCACCTTGTCGATGCTGATGGAGATGCTGTTCTCCATGTTGCTGGCACCGGTCCGCATGATCTTCCACACCCGCTTCGTGCTGGCCGCGTTCCTCGGCTGGGCTGCGACCTGGAATTCGCCGCAGCGTGACGACGACTCCACGCCGTGGGGCGAAGCCGTGCGCCGGCATGGCCCGCAGACGCTGCTGGGCATTGCCTGGGCCGCACTGGTGGCGTGGTTGAACCCGAGCTTCCTGTGGTGGCTGGCGCCTATCGTCGGTTCGCTGGTGCTGTCGATCCCGGTATCGGTGATTTCCAGCCGCACCCGCCTGGGCCTGGCGGCCAAGGACGAGAAGCTGTTCCTCATCCCCGAGGAATACGCCACCCCACAAGAGCTGCTGGCGACCGACCAGTACACCCACGAAAACCGCTGGCATGCCTTGCATGATGGCTTCGTGCGGGCCGTGGTCGACCCGCGGCAGAATGCCCTGGCCTGCGCCATGGCCACTGCCCGCCATGGCCAGGCGGCACCGATCGAAGCGTTGCGTGCCGAGCGCGTTGCCAAGGCGATTGAAGTCGGGCCGAAAGGCCTGGACCTCAATACGCGCCTGGCCCTGCTCAGCGATCCGGTGGCACTGAGCCGCCTGCACGAGCAGGTGTGGGCCGAGCACAATGCGGCATGGATCGATGTGTGGCGTGCGTCGATCAACAATGACCCGCATTCGCCGCTGTTGCCGTTGCATCCGGAAAACGCAGGCCAACCGAGCCTCGTCGGCGCCTGATCGGGCCTGTTCGCGGCGGATCGACGCCCCGATGGACCTGATCCTAAAGGGTACCTGACAGGGCCTCTTCGCGGGTGAACCCGCTCCTACCAGGGATACGCATTCCCTTGTAGGAGCGGGTTCACCCGCGAAGCTTTTTGCCCTAGCCCCCCATTTTGGCCAACAAAGTCCCCCCGCGGCTCTAGGTCCTCGGGCCGCCATGCGTTAGCATCCCTCTCCGATACGACGCTTCGGCCAGTACGGCCGTGCCAACACAATAAGATTCGCTACTTTTATTGCTAGGGGACTTGGTGATGATCAAGAAATACCTTTCGCGACTGCTGGTCGGTGTGACCGCCCTGGTCGCCGTGACTGCGGCCCAGGCGGGCGCCATCGATGACGCGGTCAAGCGCGGCACCCTGCGGGTGGGCATGGACCCGACTTACATGCCGTTCCAGATGACCAACAAACGTGGCGAAATCATCGGCTTCGAAGTCGATATCCTCAAGGCCATGGCCAAGTCCATGGGCGTCAAGTTCGAGGCGGTGTCCACCGCCTATGACGGCATCATCCCGGCCCTGCTGACCGACAAGTTCGACATGATCGGCAGCGGCATGACCCTGACCCAGGAGCGCAACCTGCGCCTGAACTTCAGCGAACCCTTCATCGTGGTTGGCCAGACCCTGCTGATCCGCAAGGAACTGGCTGGCGAGATCAAGTCGTACAAAGACCTGAACAACGAGAAGTACCGCCTCACTTCCAAGTTGGGCACCACAGGTGAAATGGTCGCCAGGAAGCTGATCAGCAAAGCCAAGTACCACGGCTACGACAACGAACAGGAAGCGGTCATGGACGTGGTCAACGGCAAGGCTGACGCCTTTGTCTATGACGCGCCGTACAACGTGGTGGCGGTAGATAAAGCTGGCGCCGGCAAGCTGCTGTTCCTCGACGAGCCCTTCACCTACGAGCCGCTGGCCTTCGGCCTGAAGAAAGGCGACTACGACAGCATCAACTTCATCAACAACTTCCTGCACCAGATCAAGCACGACGGGACCTACGATCGTATTCACGACAAGTGGTTCAAGAACAAGGACTGGCTGAAGGAAATGGAATAAGGCCCAGGCCACAAGCCCGGCTTTATGACCCCGACGCGCAGGCAAACCCTGCGCGTTCGCATTTACGGAAGTACCCCACGTGATCAAACACAAGAAAGCCCAGTGGCCCTGGCATGGGTTGACCGCCCTGGTCCTGGTGGGCCTGGCGCTCAGCCTTTACATGGCCACCTCGATGATTTCCTACGAGTGGCGCTGGAACCGCGTACCGCAGTACTTCGCCTACAAGGCCGAGGACGCACAACGCGCTGCCGGTTACGGCACTGTGCAGGAAATCGTCATCTCCGGTGACAACGCCCGCGTCACGCTGAAGGATGAAAGTGGTGCCGAGCAAGTGCTCGATGTGGCCAAGGACAGCCTGCAACTGAGCCGCGGCGACGATGTTGCCGAAGGCGACCAGATTGGCGTAACCCGCCACTGGGCCGCTGGCCCGCTTGCGTGGGGCCTGTGGACCACCTTGTGGATCTCGGTGGTGTCCGGGGCGCTGGGCCTGGTGATCGGCCTGTTCGCCGGATTGTGCCGGTTGTCCAACAACCCGACCCTGCGCGACCTGTCGACCGTGTATGTCGAACTGGTGCGCGGCACGCCGCTGCTGGTACAGATCTTCATCTTCTACTTCTTCATCGGCACCGTGCTCAACCTGTCCCGCGAGTTTGCCGGGGTGGCGGCACTGGCATTGTTCACCGGTGCTTACGTGGCCGAAATCGTCCGCGCTGGCGTGCAGTCGATCGCCAAGGGCCAGAACGAGGCTGCCCGGTCGCTGGGCCTGAACGCTGGCCAGTCGATGCGCCATGTGATCTTGCCGCAGGCGTTCAAGCGCGTGCTGCCGCCCCTGGCCGGCCAGTTCATCAGCCTGGTCAAGGACACCTCGCTGGTGTCGGTGATCGCCATCACCGAACTGACCAAGAGTGGCCGTGAGGCCATCACCACCTCGTTCTCAACCTTCGAGATCTGGTTCTGCGTGGCAGGCCTGTACCTGCTGATCAACCTGCCGCTGTCGCACATTGCCAGCCGGCTCGAGCGGAGGCTTGCGCAAAGTGATTGAAGTCCGTGACCTGCTGAAAGTCTTCGACACCCGTGGCCAGGTGGTAAGGGCTGTGGATAACGTCACCACTCAGGTCGCCAAGGGCGAAGTGGTGGTGGTGCTCGGCCCGTCGGGGTCGGGCAAGTCGACGTTCCTGCGCTGCCTCAACGGCCTGGAGCATTTCGATCAAGGCCATGTGGCCATCGATGGCCTGCAACTGGCCGACCCCAAGACCGACATCAATGCCTATCGCCGCGAAGTCGGCATGGTGTTCCAGCACTTCAACCTGTTTCCGCACATGACCGTGCTGGAAAACCTGTGCCTGGCGCAGAAGGTGGTGCGCAAGCGCAACAAGGCTGACCGCGAGGCCAAGGCCCGGGCGTTGCTGGAAAAGGTCGGTATTGCGCAGAAGGCCAACGAATTCCCGTCCCGGCTTTCCGGCGGTCAGCAGCAGCGGGTAGCGATTGCCCGAGCCCTGGCCATGGACCCGAAAGTGATGCTGTTCGACGAGCCGACCTCAGCGCTCGACCCGGAAATGGTCGGTGAGGTGCTGGACGTGATGAAGACCCTGGCCCAGGAAGGCATGACCATGGTTTGCGTCACCCACGAAATGGGCTTTGCCCGTGAAGTGGCCGACCGCGTGCTGTTCTTCGACCACGGCAAACTGCTGGAAGACTCGGCACCGGCCGCGTTCTTCGCTGCGCCGAAAGACCCGCGTGCGCAGGCATTCCTGCGTCAGGTGCTGTAACCGCGCCGGTTTCTTCACGGGCAAGCCCGCCCCTGCATGTCCATCACTGCCTTGAAGGGGGTGCTGTACCTGTGGGAGCGGGCTTGCCCGCGAAGAGGGCGACGTGATGTCAGATGCTGAACCGCCCCACCATCCCCCGCAATTGCTGCCCCAGATGCTCCAGCTCTCCACTCGAGGCTGCCGTCTGCTCACTGGCGGCACTGGTCTGATCCGAGACATCCCGCACATTGATCACGCTTCGATTGATCTGCTCGGCCACCACGCTCTGCTCTTCACTGGCGGTGGCGATCTGCTGGTTCATGCCCTGAATGCTCGACACCGTGTCGGTGATCTGGCTCAGCGCGTGCCCGGCTCTACGGCTCAGATCCACGCTCTGTTCGGTCAGGCTCTTGCTGCTGTCCAGCAAACGGGTCACTTCGTCGGTACCGTTGTGCAGACTGTCTATCAGTTGGCCGATCTCCTCGGTCGCCGTCGACGTGCGCTGGGCCAGGCCACGCACCTCATCGGCCACCACGGCAAAGCCGCGCCCGGCCTCACCGGCCCGTGCGGCTTCGATCGCTGCGTTCAGCGCCAGCAGGTTGGTCTGTTCAGACACCGACTTGATCACATCGAGGATGCTGCCAATCCGCTGGCTCTCGCCTGCCAGGTGCTGCATGGCCGCCAGGCAATGGTCCATCTGCCCGGCCAGTTGTTCGATACGGCCGATGGCTTCGGAGACTACCTGGTCACCCACCTGCGCCTGCTGGTCTGCGTTGGTCGCGGCCAGCGAGGCTTGTTCGGCGTTCTGTGCCACTTCCTGCACGGTGGCGCTCATCTGGTTCATGGCAGTGGCCACCTGGTCGGTTTCCTCGCGCTGCTGATTGATGCGCAGCTTGGTGTCTTCGCTACTGGCCGCCAACTGCGTGGCGGCCTGTGACAGCTGACCGACACCCTGATCGATGCCACCGATCAGCTCGCGCAGGCTCAAGGTCATCTCGCGCATGCTGGTTTGCAGCTGGCCCATTTCGTCGCGGCGTTGCACGGTATCAACCTGGCTCAGGTCACCCTTGGCGATGCGGGCGGCCACAGCCAGCGTCTGGCGCAGCGGCTGGGTGATCTGCAAGGTGATCAGCCAGGCGGCCAGCGCCCCTACCACCATTGCCAGCAGTGCCACACTGGTCAGCAGCGACCGGGCGGCCAGGGCCTCTCTGTCGCGTTGTTCGACCTTGCGTTTGCCCAGTTCGAGGCTCACCGTTCGCAGCTCGTTGCCCATGTTTTCCATGTTGTTCTGCAACTGCTCGACACGTACGGCGGCGCGGCGGTACTGATCCAGGCTGGCGCGGTACTTGCTCAGCTCGGCACCAGATTGCTCACTGATGGCACGTGGCAAGCTAAGCGGCGCAAGGCCTTCAAGCAGTTGCGCAAGGCTACTGTCGGCGGCGTCCAGGGCGCTATCACCGACTTTGGCAAAATCCTCGACCGGGACGAAGGTGTAGGCTGGAACCAGGCTTTGCTGATTGGCACCTTCGACATGCCGGCTGAGGGTGTCCATAAGGCCCAGCACGCCACTTTGCTGACTGTCGTCAGGCATTTTCAGCAAGGCCTGGGTCTGCAGTTCGTCAATCGCCTCGCTGAGTGCATGTTCCTGCGACTGCAGGGCTTCACGCAGGGCCACACGGCTGGCGACGCTGCGCTGCAGTTCGCTGAAGTTGTCGCGCAGGCGCTGTAACAGTGCCATTTTTTCCGTCAGCAGTTGCCGTGACTCATCGACGTTGCTGCGTTGCTGCAGGGTGGACAGCATGCTGTTGAGCTGGTCGAGGATGTTGCTGATGCGCGCTCTGCTGGCATCGTCGTTGAGCACGCGGTAGGTGATGCGTTCCGCGCGCAGGTCTTTTGTCAGGTCGTTGATCAGGCCTATTTCGCTGAGTTGCTGTGAGCGCACGATGGCACCATCCAGGGCACGCCAGCCGGTGATGGTGGTGGCCAGGGTGAGCAGCAGGACCACGGCGAAGCCGAGGGCCAGCTTGGCGGCGACACTGATGTTGCCGAGCTTGCGGTTGAGGGAGCCAAGCATGGGGAATCTCCGAGCGAGTGAGAGAAAGGATGCAGGCGCATGGCTGGCATCACATCTCTGCCCATCGGCTGCGGAGCTGTAGGACTTGACCTGATAATCAAGTAGGAAATTTCGCCGCGAACAGTAGGATACATAGGAGCGGGTTTGCCCGCGAATACGGTGGCGGCGGCAACGGCGAGCGGCTGGTGGAGATTGGCCAGCAGGCCTGGCCCATTCGCGGGTGAACCCGCTCCTAC